>NZ_JAKRNR010000015.1:0-88813 GCF_022346685.1 Sphingomonas sp. ACRSK
CTCACACGGCTCTTGGCTGGCTGACGCCAGCTGAATATGCTGCATCCGCCGGGGTTAACCCCGGCGGATGCAAGCCGGAAGCTCGCATCACGCCCGGATGAGAAACCGGGGGACCGTCACTGCGATGCTCCCGACTAACTGTGTGAGCACGCGCGGTCACCAGGAAAGCATCGTCATGGCGACCATCGCGGGCTTAAGCCACCGCTCTAGGATCGAGCTTTCATAGAGCTCGTCAGGACCAGAACCGGCGTGAAACAACGTACGACGCTAGATCTGGCGAAAGGTATAACGCGTGGTAGGCCTTCGGAACGTCTCCGGGGCGAGTGCTCGCGTGATCGGTGGAAGCGAACGATCCGGACAGTCTGGGCGCTCGCATAGATGGCAGGCCGGACCGATCGGTGTTGTTCCGCTCGCCGCGGCTGCGTATCCGATCCGATCGGCGTGGCGCGCCTCACAGCCCAGAACCAGCAGCGTCGGTTCTGTATCTGCGGGCGCGCTGATCGCCCGTGCCCAGGTCAGATATCTCGCATCGTCCGGCAACACGGCCAAGTCGACCACTGTCTCCCCAGGCCGGCGTATTGCCCGGTGGACGCGCCAGCGTGGGCAACCGCCACCGAAGCGGGCAAAGGGCGTGCTTGCCTCCGCGAAACGCTTGGCAACATTGCCGGCAACATCCAGCTTGAGAAAGAACAGCGGGACGCCTCGCGCACCCGGTCGATCAAGCGTGGTCAGCCGGTGTGCGACCTGCTCGATCGACGCGCCGAAGCGATGTGAGAGGAGGTCGAGGTCGTATCGACTTGCTTCGGCGGCGGCGTGGAAGCGGGCATAGGGCATTACCAGCGCGGCCGCCGCGTAGTTCGTCGCGATCTGGAAGGCGAGCGCTCGCGTTTCCGCATTGGGCGGACCGGCGATCACAACGGCAGCAGCGATAGCCTCGCTCAACTCCACTTGCGCCAGCTGCACGGCGATGCCGAACAGGCGGCTCGCGGCCGAGAGCTGTTCCGAGAGCATCAAGCGGCGCCGGTGCAAGTCGTAGTGGCGTAGCGCGCCGGGAAGAACCTCCATCGGGACGACCCGAACAGTGGTGCCATGTTGTTCGCGCAATCGCGCTACCATCGCCTCGCGCAGCACCTCCGGATCGTCGCAGATGCCCAGCGATAGCGCCTCCGCCGCTTCGTCCAGCTCGGGAAGATGATTGCGACGCCGGTCTAGCCAGTCGCGCGACCAGGCGAGGGGCGAGGACAGGCGGGTATCTGACGCGCCCGCCGTTTCGACCCGGGCGGGTAACTGGCGCAGGTCCGCAAGTGCGCGGTACAGCCGCTTCACCGCCTCCGCGACGCCGGGGTAGTTTTCTGCGACTTCCAACACCTCCTGGCGGCCGATGCCGATCTCGCGGACTAGATCGTCAGCAAAGATCTCGTGCAGGTCGCTCGCCGCAGCTTCGTTCGCGCCCGCCACAAAGCCGCGCACGTCGATGTCATAGGTGTCCGCCAGTCGCAGCAGCATCTGCGCGGTGAGAGGACGCTGGTTCCGCTCCAGATGGTTGAGGTAGCTCGGCGAGACGCCCAGTTCCTCCGCCATGCGCGTCTGATTGATGCCCAGCTCGCGCCGGAGCATCCGCAGGCGCGGTCCGAGATAAAGCTTCCGATCGCGATTTGGCGCCACACTGTCGGTTTGTCATCATACGACAACGTGATCAAGTCACGATCTGACCCATCGTCAATATCCGTCCTTCCGATCCGTACGGGGCCCGTTCACCACCGCCTACGACTTACGGAGGGATCAATGATCTATCAGGACCTTGTCGCGGAATTGGTGGGTTTGATCGCGCGCCACGGGAATTGGAACGGCATCGCAGCGGAGGCAGCTGCGCGAATGCGGCTCCAGAACCGCTTCGACTGCGGGCTCGACATCGCGCGGCATACGGCGCGGATCATGCGGGCGGACATGGCAGCGTTCGACGCTGACCCGGCGCGGTACACCCAGTCGCTCGGCTGCTGGCACGGCTTCATCGGCCAGCAGAAGGTCATCAGCATTCGCAAGCATTTCGGCTCCACCGCGCGCCGGTATCTCTACCTGTCGGGCTGGATGGTGGCGGCGCTCCGGTCCGAGTTCGGGCCGCTTCCCGACCAGTCGATGCACGAGAAGACCAGCGTTCCCGCACTGATCGAGGAGCTCTACACCTTCCTGAAGCAGGCGGACGCACGCGAGCTGGGGTTGTTGTTCCGTGACCTCGACGCCGCGCGGGCCACCAACGACCACGCACGCGAGCGCGACCTGCTGGAACGTATCGACGCGTTCGAGACGCATGTCGTGCCGATCATCGCCGACATCGACGCCGGCTTCGGCAATGCCGAGGCGACCTATCTCCTCGCCAAGAAGATGATCGAGGCGGGCGCCTGCGCGCTCCAGATCGAGAACCAGGTGTCGGACGAGAAGCAGTGCGGCCACCAGGACGGCAAGGTCACCGTCCCGCATGAGGACTTCATCGCCAAGATCCGCGCCTGCCGCTACGCCTTCCTCGAATTGGGCGTGGAGGACGGGATCATCGTCGCCCGCACTGACTCACTCGGCGCGGGGCTGACCAAGCAGATTGCCTATAGCCGCGAACCGGGGGACCTCGGCGGCCAGTATAATGAATTTCTCGACTGCGAGGAGGTCAGCGACCTCGCGGCCCTGCGCGGCGACGTGCTGATCGAACGGGACGGACAGCTGGTCCGGCCCAGGCGGCTGCCGTCCAACCTGTTCCAGTTCCGCGAGGGCACCGGTGCGGACCGGGTCGTGCTCGACTGCGTGACGGCACTCCGGCATGGCGCCGATCTGCTGTGGATCGAGACGGAGAAGCCGCATATCGAGCAGATCGCGGCCATGACCGACCGCATCCGCGCGGTTGTTCCCGACGCCAAGCTGGTCTACAACAACTCGCCCTCGTTCAACTGGACGCTGAACTTCCGCCAGCAGGTGTTCGACGCCTGGACGGCGGAGGGGCGCGATCTCGCCGACTACGAGCGCGCGGCGCTGATGAGCGTAATCTATGACGGGACCGAGCTGGCGCGCGAGGCGGACGAGAGGATCCGGACGTTCCAGCGCGACGCAAGCGCGCGGGCGAACATCTTCCACCACCTTATCACGCTGCCGACCTATCATACCGCGGCGCTCAGCACCGACACCCTCGCCCGCGACTATTTCGGGGAAGCGGGAATGCTTGGCTATGTCGCCGGCGTGCAGCGTCGCGAGATCCGCGACGGCATCGCCTGCGTCCGGCACCAGAACATGTCCGGCAGCGACATCGGCGACGACCACAAGGAATATTTCGCCGGGGATTCCGCCCTGAAAGCCGGCGGCGTTCACAACACCATGAACCAGTTCGCCTGAAGGAGAGGAAGCATGACGACCGACACCATCCAGCCCACCCCCGCTCGCGCCCGAGCCGTCTTCTCCAACGAGGATTTCGGTCTGCTCAGGAAAGCGGTGATGCACTACCTGAAGCAGCCGGAGGTTCAGGACGCGCCGGAGTCGGTGAAGTACGTCAACCTGTTCCACCGGCTAGGCCGACTGGGTTGAGCCGAGGGACGATGACAACCTATTGCGATCGGGCGGGGCTGCGTGTCGCTGGAGTGCTGGCGGCCTTTGTGGAGGCGCGGGCATTGCCGGCGACAGGCATCGCGCCCGACCGGTTCTGGGCGGGGGTGGCCGCGATCTTTCAGCGGTTCGCGCCGGAGAACCGGGCGCTGCTGGCGCGGCGCGACGAGTTGCAGGCAGCGATCGACGCGCGTTACGCAGCAGGCGAAGCGGTGGATGAGAGTTTCCTGCGCGGCATCGGCTACCTGGCGGACGAGCCCGCGCCGTTCCGCATCGATACCAGCGGCATCGATGCGGAGGTAGGACAGTTGGCCGGGCCGCAGCTGGTCGTGCCGGTGCTGAACGCGCGCTTCCTGCTCAACGCGGCGAACGCCCGCTGGGGCAGCCTTTATGACGCGCTGTACGGCACAGACGCGCTGCCGGGTACGGCGCCTCCGGGCGGCTACGATGCCGGGCGTGGGGCGCAGGTGATTGCCTGGGCCAGGCAGTTTCTGGACCGCACCGTTCCGCTGGCGAGCAAAAGCTGGGCCGAGTGGAGCGGTGATGCGCCCGACCTCGCCGACCCTCGCCAGCTGATCGGCCGGTCCGGCGAGAACCTGCTGCTGCGCCACAACGGTCTGCACATCGAATTGGTGATCGACCGCACACACCCGATCGGCCGGAGCGATCCGGCCGGGATCGCAGACGTGCTGCTCGAATCGGCGCTGACGACGATCGTCGACCTGGAGGACTCTGTCGCGGCAGTGGACGCGCAGGACAAGGTCGCGGGCTATGCCCACTGGCTGGGCGTGATGTGCGGCGACCTGACCGTCATGTTCGAGAAGGGTAGCAGGCGCTTGGAGCGGCGGCTTGCTGAGGACCGGCGCTACGTCGCTCCGGATGGGATCGAGCTGGTCCTGCCTGGCCGCTCGCTGCTGTTCGTGCGCAACGTCGGCCACCTGATGACCACGCCAGCGCTCCTGCTGCCGGATGGCAGCGAGGCACCGGAAGGAATACTCGACGCGATCGTCACCAGCCTGGTCGGGCTGCACGACCTCATGGGGCTCGGCCGTCGGCGCAACAGCCGTGCGGGGTCGATCTACATCGTCAAGCCCAAGATGCACGGGCCGGAGGAATGCGCCTTCACCGACCGTCTGTTCGACGCGGTGGAGGACCTGCTCGGCCTCGCGCGCCACACGATCAAGGTCGGCGTCATGGACGAAGAGCGACGCACCTCCGCCAACCTCGCCGCCTGTATCGCCGCCGTCCGGCACCGGATCGCGTTCATCAACACCGGCTTCCTCGATCGTACGGGAGACGAGATGCATACCGCGATGCATGCCGGCCCGATGATCCGCAAAGGCGAGATGAAGGAAGCGACGTGGATCCGCGCCTATGAGGATCGCAACGTTCAAGTCGGCCTGGCTTGTGGACTGGCTGGACGGGCGCAGATCGGCAAGGGCATGTGGGCGGCGCCCGACCGCATGGCGGACATGCTGGCGCACAAGGCGGCACATCCGATGAGCGGCGCCAGCACCGCCTGGGTGCCGAGTCCGACCGCGGCGACGTTGCACGCGACGCACTACCACGCGATCAAGGTGGCGGACCGCCAGGCGGCGCGGGCCGGGGAAGTGGTGGCCCCGATCGCCGACCTCTTGACCGTTCCGGTCGCGACCAGGCGGAACTGGCGGCCCGAAGAAGTGCGGGCCGAACTCGACAACAATGTCCAGGGTATCCTGGGTTATGTGGTTCGCTGGATCGACCAGGGCGTGGGCTGTTCCAAGGTGCCGGACATCCACGATGTCGGCCTGATGGAAGATCGCGCGACGCTTCGGATCAGTGCGCAGCACTTGGCGAACTGGCTGCTTCACGGCGTTGCCACGCACGAGCAAGTGGATGCGGCCTTCGCCCGTATGGCGGCGAGGGTGGATGGGCAGAATGCCGGCGATCCGCTGTACCGGCCGCTCACACCCGACAGTTTCGCGATGCAGGCGGCAAAGGCGCTCGTGTTCGAGGGTGTCGCCCAGCCGAACGGCTACACCGAGCCGCTGCTACATCGATTCCGTCTTCAGGCAAAAAGTGCGGGGAATATGCACTCGAAGTCTGCGGCTTAGCGTCGGTACTGAACTGCGGCGATTCGCAACTTGAAGAAGATGCTTCTTTCAGCCGTGTCACCGGCGGGCTGTCTGACGGGTGCTGCGAAGCGCCCACACCCGACCAGCCAGCCCACCTCACCCGGCCTACAGCTTCGCCGTCAGTTCCGGCACGACTGTGAACAGATCTCCCACCAGGCCGATGTCGGCGACCTGGAAGATCGGTGCGTCCTCGTCCTTGTTGATCGCGACGATCACTTTGGAGTCCTTCATGCCCGCCAGGTGCTGGATCGCGCCGGAGATGCCGACCGCGATGTAGACTTCCGGTGCGACGATCTTGCCGGTCTGGCCGACCTGATAGTCGTTGGGAACATAGCCCGCATCCACCGCCGCGCGGCTCGCGCCGACGCCCGCGCCCAGCTTGTCGGCAAGCGGCTCGATCAGTTCGTGGAACTTCTCGCCAGAGCCGAGTGCCCGGCCGCCCGAAACGATCACCTTGGCGCTGGTGAGCTCGGGGCGTGCATTCTCGGCAAGTTCGGAGCCGACATAGGTGGACACACCCTTATCGCCCGTCGAAGTGACGGGCTGGACCGTGCCCGACCCGCCAGTTGCGGCCGCCTTGTCGAAGGCGGTGGTGCGGACGGTTACGACCTTCTTGGCGTCGCTCGTCTGCACGGTCGCGATCGCGTTGCCGGCATAGATCGGGCGGGTGAAGCTATCCTCGCCCTCGACTGACAATATGTCGCTGATCTGCATCACGTCGAGGAGCGCGGCGACACGCGGCGCGATGTTCTTGCCCGTGGTGGTCGCAGGCGCAACGAAGGCATCGTGGTTCCCCATCAGCTGAACCACCACCGGGGCGACATTCTCGGCCAGCGCATGTGCATAGGCGGCATCGTCGGCGACATGCACCGTGCCCGAGCCAGCGATCTGCGCGGCAGCCTGGGCAACGCCGTCCACTCCCTGCCCGGCGACGAGCAGGTTCACCTCGCCCAGCTTCGACGCGGCGGTGACCGCGGCGAGTGTGGCATCCTTTACCGTCGAACCGTCATGCTCGACCCAGACCAACGTTTTCATGCTTCCGTTCCTTCAGCCACTCCCACCCGTTCGCGTCGAGGAGGCATTGAGCCTGTCGAAATGCCGTTTCGAAACACGTCCACCTGGAGGCGGGGCCCTTCGAGACGGGTCTTCGACTTCGCTCAGCCCCTCCTCAGCAAACGGGGAGGGGAGGATCATCCTTACTTTGCGATGCCCATCGCCTGGAGCTTCATCGCCAGTTCGTCGACATCGGCTACCTTGATGCCCGCCTGGCGCTTGCCAGGCTCGACCACCTTGAGCGTTTTGATACGCGGGGTGACGTCGACGCCGTAGTCGGCCGGCGTCTTCTGGGCGAGCGGCTTGCTCTTAGCCTTCATGATGTTGGGCAGAGAGGCATAGCGCGGCTCGTTGAGGCGCAGGTCGGTGGTGACGATCGCGGGGAGGGTGAAGCGGTCGGTTTCCAGCCCACCATCCACCTCACGCGTCACGGTGACGCTGTCCGCCGCCAGCGTCACCCTCGAGGCGAAGGTACCCTGACCCCAGCCGAGCAGCCCCGCCAGCATCTGTCCGGTCTGGCTGTTGTCGTCGTCGATCGCCTGCTTGCCCAGAACCACGAGGCTAGGCTGCTCCTCCTCGACGATCTTCGCCAGGATCTTGGCGACGCCCAGCGGCTCCACCTTCTGCTCACTGGTGACCAGGATGGCTCGGTCGGCGCCCATGGCCAGCGCGGTGCGGAGCGTGTCCTGCGCCTTGGGCTCACCGAGCGAGACCACGACCACTTCGGTGACGCCCGACTTTTCCTTCAGCCGGATCGCCTCTTCGACGGCGATCTCGTCGAAGGGGTTCATGCTCATCTTGACGTTGGCGAGGTCGACGCCCGACCCGTCCGCCTTCACGCGAGGTTTCACATCGTAGTCAAGCACCCGCTTGACAGATACCAGCACCTTCATCGGAACCTCTCCTCAGAACGTCAGCCGAGCGCCAAGCGACAGAACCACCGCGTGCGGATACGAAGCGACCAAACGTTCGAGACCTAATCAAATTTAACATAATCTATGCTATCGCTTTCAGCTGGGACAAGGCGGTTTACGGCGTGCTCCGTAAGGGGAAGGCTGGTATCGCAGCGGTATCGCAGAACGCCGATGTTCTCGGCACGTTCTGGTTGGTATCGCACTAGAAAAGCTTGGAAAAACAATGTTCGGAGCAGTTTTTCAAGCAATGGCATTGCGAAGGTCAGGGGTTCGATCCCCCTCGGCTCCACCATTTCAAGACCCTGCTAGTGCCAGGGCTCGCCTTATCTGCGAATTCTCTTTGAAGAGCGCGTGACCACGTAGAGTTACCGCGGGACCGCAGACGCGCTGTGTGCGCTCCCTTCGGCCGAATAGGTCATCCAGCCCCCGGTGAAGTCCAAGACGTAGTCCGATCGGAGGCGGCGGTACTTTTCTCGTTGGCGCCGGTGCCTGCGTGTCCTGCTGCCGAATCGATCTGAGCCTCGGGCAGCCGAGCCGGTGCATCTCGGCTGACACCGTGTGTCGCGGTGGTCTGACCCACAAGCAGGGAGGAGTGCGGTGCGGAAGGGGCACGCCGTTTCCGCACCGCACTAGCTTACATCGTCATGGTCAGGCTTGCCTGGAAGATGCGGCCGGTCTTCAGATAGCCGCCCGCGCGATCGGCCGAGATGTAGCGCGTCGAGGCGGCCACCGTGTTGTAGTAGGTCGGCTCGTTGGTGATGTTGCGTGCTGCCAGTCCCAGCTCGATCTTGCTGGTCATGGCGAAGGCGACGCCCAGGTTCAGCTCGTCGAGCCCCTGGGTATAGGTGTCGGGCTGGGTGTCCTCGACATTGTACAGCCGCTTGCCGGTGTGGTTGTACCAGAGGTTCGCGCGCACCGGGCCCTGCTCGTAGAACAGCTCGGCATTGGCGATCAGGTGCGGCGCCTCGGGCAGGCGGCTGGTGCGGATTTCGTCCTCGCCCAGCTGATAGGTGACTTCGGTGTCCTGCACGGTCACGTTGCCGCCGATGCCGAAACCGCCCATCCAATCTGCGGGCGCCCAGTCGTTCAGTGCGAAGCGGAACGAGGCCTCGATGCCCTTCGCCGAGCCACCCAGGCCGTTGTACGGCTGATAGTAGATCACCCCGTCCACCGCGCCGGATCCGGTGCGGGTCGCGGTCGGCACGATGACGTTCTTCAGGTCCTTGTAATAGGCGGCAATCTGGAACCAGCGGTTGCGCTCGGTGCGATATTCGACCCCCAGGTCGAAGTTCCAGGCGGATACCGGCTTCAGGTCCGGGTTGGGACGGGTGACCGAGATCAGCTCGTCGGTGATCGCGTCGCGCTCCTCTGTGGTCGGGCCTGCAAGCTGGTTGAAGGCCGGGCGGCTATAGCTGCTGCGCGCCGAACCGCGAACCGTCCAGCCGCCAGGGGCACGCCACACCGCCAGGAGCGACGGGTCGAGATGGTCGTACTTGCGCCCCGCCTCGATGAAGCGCGCGTCGCTGTCGGCTTCGGTATTGGACCAGAAGCTGGCCGTGTAGCGATTATCTTCCCAGCGGATGCCCGGCATGACCTCGATCGTGCCTGCGTCCTCGGTTTCGAAGCGGAGCATCGCGGTCGCGAACACGGCCTTGCGCGTTTCCTCGCCCGACAGGCGCCCGCGGTTGAGGATGTCCTCGCTCAGGCCGTCGATGTCGACATAGCGCGACACCTGTTCCTCGATCGCCTCGCGGCTGATCAGCTTGATCGGGCGGGGGGTCTGGTGCCCCATGAAGCTGTCGAGCGTCTCGCCTGGGAACTGGGCGAGCGGCAGGCCGGGCACCGTGCCGCTGTAGAGGTCGGTCTGGAAGCGATAGCGCAGCGATCCGTCATCAATCGTCAGGCCCTTGCGATCGGCGCGCTCCCACAGGCCGCCCGCCTTGACGAGCGCGAGCACGCCGTCGCCGCGCCAGTCAATGTCGCCCTTGAAGGTCAGCTTCTCTTCCGAAAGGAAGCTGCGATTGGTCTGCACATAGTATTGCTGCGGCCGTTCCAGGCTGCCGACATAGGCGGCGGCCTCTGGCGACAGGATCGCGCGCGGCCAGTTGCGATCGGAGAGGTCGATCAACAGTCCTTCGCGCGCCACGCCGGTCTGACCGGGCGTGCCGATGTACGAGATGCCGCGAAACGCCGCCGTGTGCGACCGCGGCTGGTCGAGCCGACCATCGGCATAGGATCCGCTCAACCCGATGCTCACGCGCTCGCCCTTCCAGCGGCCGCCCAGCTGGGTGGAGACCAGCTCCTGCTCCACGTCCTCGACGCGGAAGTAGTGCGCCGGGTTGATGCCCATCGGCCGGTAGATGCCGGTGTCGTCATAGCCGCCGGGATTGGGATTGGTCTGGCCGCTGACCAGCTCATTGCGCAGGCCCGTCTGGTTCTGCGTGTTGGTGTTGTTGTAGCGGGCGTAGTTGACGCGCGCGAAAAGGTCGAGCGCGTCGGTGCGGTAATCCAGCGAGCCGCTGGCGCCGTAGCGCTCGATCTCGTTGTTGAAGAAGTTCCACTGGATGCCGTCGGCGGTCACCGAGTCCGGGTTCTCGCGCGGGGTCTCGCCTTTCACCGTCGCCTTGTACGGGTTCTGGAGCGCCACCGATTCCGCCGCACTCGCTCGGCGCTCGTAATAACCCGCGATGTAGACGCCGAACTGCCCAGCGCTGCCGAAGCGCTTGGCCATGTCGAGGCCGATGGCGCCGCCCATGCCCGCCTGTCCCTGATCGAGTGCCAGGTCCGCGGCCTGCGCCAGCACCCGGGCGCGCACAAAGGAACTGCCGAAGTCGAATGCGGTCGGAGTGCGCAGGTCGATGTTGCCTGCGATCGAATCCGCGTCCTTGTCGGCGCCCGGGGTTTTGTCGACGACGATGCCGCCGATCGCGAAAGGCGAGAACAGGTTGAGCGAGATCGCGCGGGTATTGCCGCCCGAGGTCTGGGGCAGGCGTAGCCCGTCGAGCGTATAGGCGTTGAAGCCGGTCTCGAACCCGCGAATCGAGACGAACTGCGCCTCGCCGGTCGCCGATCCGTTGCGTGCTTGATCGACGCTGACCGAGACGCCCGGGAGCTGCTTGGCCAGATCGGCGATGTTGGTTTGGGATCGCAGCGAGATGTCGCCGGTCTGCACCACGTCGATCGTGCCGACCGCGTCCTCCTCTTCCTGCACCAGCCGGCGGTCGGCCGCGCCGAGTACGACAATGTCGTTGTCGGTACGCTGCACCTCGGCGTCTGCGTCTGAAGCAGGGTCCGGCGCCCCGGCATAAGCGATGGAGGATGCCGAAAGCATCAGGGCAAGCAGCAGCGGCCGCCCAAGCGGGCGGAGGGAAGGCTTTGTCATGGGATCTCCCAGGGATTGCATCTGTCGAATGCAGATGTGGGCGACCTAAGTCCGCTACGTTACCGATCAGGGACCAATATATGTCGTCGACATGTCATCTCCGCTATGCTCGCGGTGCGATTAGAGCGTAATCGAGAGGACATGTTGCGGACCTAACGAAGCGCTTCTTTCCAGATCGCACAGGTTTGCTCATGAAACTCGGGTCCATGCTGCTGTCGGCCGTTGCCGCTGCCGTTTCTTGCGTGCCGGCGGCGGCGCAGGAACGGCCGGACCTGCAGCTGGAGAAGGTGGTGATGGTGGTTCGGCACGGGCTCCGCGCGCCGCTGGCGGACGAGGCGCCGGTCGGCACGATGGCGCGCCAGCCCTGGCCCGAGTGGCAGGTGCCCGAGAGCTATCTGACCGAGCGCGGTTACACCGGCATGCGGCTGCTAGGTGCTTATGATCGCGACACCTATGCCGCGCGCGGGCTGTTCGACGCGGCCGGGTGCCCGGTACCCGGCGCCGTGCGGATCCGGTCCAGCACCGCCCAGCGCGCGATCCAGTCGGGGAAGGCTCTGGCCGAAGGGTTCGCGCCAGGATGCGGCCTGGCCGTCGAGCATGGCGCGTCCGGCGATCGCGACCCGATCTTCGATCCGCGGGGCGCGGGCGTGGTCACCTATGACGGTGCGGCGGCAGTGGCGGCGATCGACAGGCATACCGGCGGTATCCAGGCGTTGGCCGGGCGGCACCGCGCCGCGTTCCGTACGCTGGAGGAGATCCTGGGCTGCCGGGGCAAGGGGATCGCGCGGCCGTGCGACATCCTGGCCGAGGAATCGGTGCTGAAGCCGGCGGCGGACCCTGCGTCGTTCGACTTTGGCGGGCCGATCCGGACGGCATCGGGAACCGCCCAGGTGTTTCTGCTCGAATATGCCGAGGGCTTCGACCCGGCGCGCGTGGGCTGGGGCCGTGCGACACCGGAAAAGATCGAGCAGATCGGTGCGCTGCACTCGCTGCTGTTCGACGTCCATGTCCGCGCACCCTATCTGGCCGGGCGGCAGAGTGCGGTGCTCGGCCGGCGCATCCTGTCCTCCCTTCAGGACCCGAGCGGGGCGAAGCTGGATCTGGTGGTCGGTCACGACAACAACCTGAACGCGATGGCCGCGGTGCTGGGCGTGACGTTCAAGGTCGATGGCTATGCCGAGAACGACGCAACCGTGGGCGGGGCACTGGTATCCGAGTTGCTGCGCAATCCCGGCAGTGCCGAGCGTTATGTGCGGGTGGCCTATCAGTCCCAGACGCTGGAGCAGCTGCGCAGCCTGGAGCCGCTGTCGATCGCGACGCCGCCCAGTTACAAGACCCTGGCGATCGCCGAATGCGCGGGTGGCTTCCAGGGCATGTGCACGCTGCAGCAGTTCGACGCGCTGGTGCGGGGCAGGCTGGCGCCGCTCGATGGTCCAGCGCGCTCTCGGTAGCGCCAGATGCGGCCGGCTGAACCGCGTCGCGCTGCGCTGCGGACACCGCGTTCAGGGATCAGCCGCTAATCCGACTCGCTGGCCGTGAGCGCGCGTTCCAGTGCGTCAGCAAGTTCGCTGGCCCGGTATGGTTTCGTCAGCGTCGGGACTTCCGCATATCCTTCGGCGCCTTCCGCGTGGCCGTAGCCGGTCGCAAAAATGAAGGGGATCTTGCGCTCGCGCAGGGTCTCGGCAACCGGGTACGATCGGCCACCGTGGAGATTGATGTCCAGCACCGCCACGTCGAACCGTTCGGTCCGGGCAAGTTCCAGCGCCGTGTCGAGACGCATGGCGGGCCCGACCACTTCGGCTCCCCGTTCGATCAGCAGGTCTTCAAGGTTCATGGCGACCAGCATCTCGTCTTCCACCACGAGGACACGCTTGCCGGTGAGTGTCATTCCTGCCCTTCCATGTTCGGCAGGGGAGCCTCAATCTCGCAGACCACCCCTGTTGGCGGATAGCGCAAACGCACTATCCCGCCGATTTCCGCTGCCAGCCCGCGTTCGATCAAGCGTGAACCGAAGCCCCGGCCTGACGGTGGCATAACCGACGGGCCACCCTGTTCCTCCCAGCGCAGGTGAAAGACGGGTGGCTCACCTTGCTCGACGCTGCAGTCGATCCGGGCGCGCCCGCCTTCTTGCGAAAGCGCACCATATTTGGCGGCGTTGGTGCACAGCTCATGCAACGCAAGCGCCAGGCTCACGGACGCCTTCGACCCGATGCGAAGGTCGGGTCCCGCATAGTCGAAGCGATTGGCCCCGCCGAAAGGCCGAAGCGCATTTTCGATGATCTGCCGGAGCGGCGCGGACGCCCAGCTCTCCCGCGTCAGGAGATTATGGGCATCCGACAGGGCCAACAACCTGCCCTCGAACGCGCGCCTCGCGTGATCGGGAACGCGCTCATCCCTGAACGATTGCACTGCAAGCGACTGCACGACCGCCAGCGTGTTCTTCACGCGGTGGTTGAGTTCGTTCACAAGCAGTTCGCGGTGCCTTTCGGCCTCCTTCCGCTCCGTTACGTCGGAGAAGGACACCGCGATGCCGCCGCCCTCCTTGGGAGCCGTTCGTATCTCGACGAATCGATCCGGCTTCAGCACCGACCGCATTTCTTGCCGGCTCTCGACCCGGTCGATCATGGTGCGACGGAGGACATCCTCGAACGGCGTACCGACCACTTCGGGAAAAACGTCCCACATGACGCGGCCAAGCACCTCGTCGCGGGACCGATCGAAATGGCGTTCGGCGGCACGGTTGAACAGGATCAGCCGCCAGTCCGCATCGATGGCGTAGAAGCCGTCGGACACAGCCTCCAGGACCGTCCGCATCCGGCGCTCGTTGTCGGCGAGCAGACGCGCCTGCTCCCGGGTGGCGCTCACGTCCTGAACCAGGCTGTAGAAGCCCTCTGTTTGCTCGTCCGACGTCAGCTGGGGCAGGTATTCGGCCTGTACGATACGGCGCACCCCGTCGGGAAAGATCAGCTCCTGCTCGAAGGAGAGGTGCTCGCCCGCCAGCACGCCGTCGATGTTCGCTCTCCCCTGGGCGAGCGCTTCCGGGTCCACAACGTCGAACACGGACTGTCCGATCACGTGCTCGCGCCGCCGGCCAAACCACTGCTCGAACGTCCGGTTCACGAACCGGTACCGCAGATCCTTGTCGACATGCGTGATGAGCACGGGCAGCGCGTCCGCCAGCATCCGCAACTGCTCCTCACTGTCGGCAAGCGCGGCCTTGGCCTGGCTGGTGGCGAGCTTCGCCTCGAGCACGCGCTCGCGGGACGCTGCTTCGCCACGAAGGTCCGCCAGCCGGATCGCCCCGGCTACACGCGCGCGCAGCTCCTGGGCGTTGAAGGGCTTCACGATATGATCGTCGGCCCCGGCCTCCAGGCTTTCCACCCTGGCCTCTTCACCGGCGCGCGCGGACAGAAAGATGATCGGGACGGCGGCCGTGGCCGGGTCCGCCCGCAGCTCCCGAAGCAGCGCGAACCCGTCCAGGCCGGGCATCATGATGTCCGACAGGACGAGATCGGGTGCGATCCGCTTTGCCGCGGCCAGGGCTTCCGTGCCGTTCGCGACCGCCGTCACCTCATAGTCGTCGCGCAACAGGCGCTCGACATAGGCGCGCATGTCCGCGTTGTCGTCGGCCAGAAGAAGATGCGGCCGCGCGGCGGGCAGGGACGCCCGGGACGCTACCGACTCTCCGGGCAGCCAACGAAGCGCTTCTTCGACATAGGCGTCTGCCCGGGTGGAAGCGGTGGCTGAAACCGCTGTGTCGCCGATGGTGCGGCCATAGGGCAGGATCACCCTGAAGGTCGCGCCGCGGCCCGGCCCCTCGCTCTCGGCCGATATCGTGCCACCGTGGAGTTGGACCAGCTTCTGGACCAAAGCCAGGCCGATCCCCGATCCTTCATGGCTGCGCGCGTTCTGACCCTCGATCCGGTGGAACCGCTCGAATAGCCGGGGCAGCTCCTCTGCCGCGACGCCCTCGCCGGTATCCGTCACGGTCAGTCCGACCCCATCGTCCAACCCGGCCAGCCGAACCCGGACCGATCCCTGATGCGTGAACTTGAAGGTGTTGGACAACAGGTTGAGCACGATCGTCTCGTACATGCTGCGGTCGACCGCCACGGGGCGAGGAAGGGGCTGAACGTCGACGGTGAAGTCCAAGCCGGCCTTCTCCATCGCGGATCGGAAGTTGGAGGACAGATCGGCGGTCAGCGCCGCAAGGTCCACGAGCTCGAAGCTCGCTTCGGCCCGATCGGCTTCTACCCTCGAGAAATCGAGAAGCGCATTGACCAGCCTGAGCAGACGTAGCGCATTGCGATGCGCCATCTCCAGCTCGCCGCGATGGGCAGGCAGGCGGTCAGGGCTGTCGGCCAGAGCGTCCTCCAGCGGCCCGAGCAACAGGGTGAGGGGCGTCCGGAACTCGTGCGACACGTTGGAGAAGAAGGCGGTCTTCGCCCGATCCAGTTCAGCCAACTCCTCGGCGCGCCGACGCTCGTCCTCGCGGGCGCGCGCGTTGCGCATGGCGACCGAAACCTGGCCGGCCAGCAGCTCGAAGAACGAGCGATAGCCTTCATCCAGCGAGCGGTTCGGGGATACGCCCGCAATGATCACGCCCAGCGCCGTTCCCTGGGCCCCGGTGATCGGGAGGACAAGGGCACAGCGGACGGGATCGGCATAGGGTCCGCCGACCAGCGGGACCAGGGTCTGCACATCGTCGACCGGCGTCACCTGGCCGCGCAATGCCGCGGCGACGGGCCACACGGCACCCGCCCCCTGATGCATGCGGTGCGGTGCGGCCACGCTGTGCTCCGGGATGCCGACTGCCGCAGTCCGGATCAGCTCGTCACCTTCGCAGAGGTAGATGGCGGCGAAGGGCACGTCGAGCGGATGTTCGGCCATGGTCTCGACGAGGTCGCGGGCGGCCTCGGCGGGTTCGCGCGCTTCACCGGCCCTCGCACCGAGTTCTCTCAACAGGCGCAGCCGTCGTTCGCTCACCAGCTGCTCGGTCACCTCCGAACACACGGCCAGCATGCCGACGATGTTGCCGTCGTCATCTTCGGCCGGCGCATGGCTGACCGAGAAGTAGGCCTCTTCGCGATAGCCGGAACGATGCATCTCCAGCGGCAGGGCCGCCGTCCAGTTCGCCAGGCCCGTCCTCATCACCCGGTCGATCATGGGCCCCAGCGTGTCCCAGGCCTCGGCAAGGGTGATCCGGATATCGTTGCCGAGGCCCGCCGGATGCCGGTCGCCAATCAGCTTCGAATAGGCATCATTGTAGATCTGGGTGAACGCGCCTCCCCAGGTGAGAACCATGGGATATTGGGACGACAAAAGGGTACGCACCGTCGAGCGAAGGCTCTGCGGCCAGCGCTCGACGGGGCCCAGCGGCGTGGCCGCCCAATCGATGAGGCGACCAAGCGCGCGGATCTCACCGGGGCCGGCAAACAGTTCTTCCGCGGAGCGGGATCGAAGCGGGACAGGATCAGACAAGCTATCGCAACCTTCGCGGTACATCAGCATCGTTGCTTTAGCGGTAAGCCGGTGAGGCCGCTACAGCGGCTCGAGAACGCGCCGGGGCGAGACACGGGTTGGTTGCTCACCTGGAGGCGAGCACCGCAAAGACGGCGAGCTGAAACAAACCTCCGACCGTCCACAATTTGGCAGACGGAGCTTCTCGCTCATTCGCGCACATCGTGTCGACTAGTAGCTCCAAGGCCCCGGCCGGGGAGCTTCACGATCACGTGCGGTACGGGATCAATCCTTCGCGACCGGGGCGAGATACTCCTCGTCCGTCACCTTCTCCATCCAGGTCACGGGGGAGCCGTTCACCGCTTCCTGGACCGCGATGTGGGTCATCGCTTCGTGCTGGGTCGCACCGTGCCAATGCTTGTGCTCGGCAGGGCACCACAGGATGTCGCCGGCATGGAACTCGAGCTTCGGGCCGCCCTCGATTTGGGTCCAGCCCACGCCTTCCGTGACGATCAGCGTCTGCCCCGCCGGATGCGTGTGCCACGCGGTACGCGCGCCCGGCTCGAAATGGACGATCGCGCCGCTGACGCGGGAGGGATCAGGGCGCTGGAACTGGCCGGTGATCGTGACCTTGCCCGTGAAATACTCCGCCGGGCCGTCGGCGGTCTTCATCGCCGCCTTGCGGGTGATTTCCATCTTCGGTTCTCCTTGCTGTGCATGCGCGATGGTCGGGAGGATGAGTGAGCCCGCCAGGATTGCGGGCGCGAAGAGCGATCGAGCGATCATCGTCAGTTCGCCGTGAAGCCGCCGTCGACGGGCAGCGCAATTCCGTGGACGAAGCTGGCGCCGGAACTCGACAGCCACAGGACGGCGGCCGCGACTTCTTCGGGTTCGCCAAGGCGTCCGATCACCTGCAGGCGCATGATGTCCTCCATCGCCTCAGGCTGGGTTTCCAGCATGCTCGCCACCATCGGGGTGTTGATCGTCGCCGGACAGACCGCGTTGATGCGAATGCCGAGCTTGGCGTAGCGCAGTGCGGCGCTTCTGGTCAGCCCGATCACGCCATGCTTGGTGGCGTTGTACGCGGCGAGATCGAGATTGCCGATCAGCCCGCCGATCGAGGCCATGTTGACGATCACGCCCGTTCCTTGCGCCCGCATCTGCTTCAGTTCGTGCTTCATACACGCCCAGGTGCCGCGCAGGTTGATCGCCACGACCCGATCGAAGTCATTGGTCGGCTGGTCGGCCAGATCGCTTGCGGGCGCCTGCACACCGGCGTTGTTGAAGGCGATGTCGAGGCGCCCGAACTCCGCAACCGTCCGTTCGATCGCTGCGGCGACCTGGTCTTCGTCGCGGACATCGCAGGCAAGGCCGATCGCTCTGCCTCCCTGGGCGTGGATCTTCTCGGCTTCGGCTTGGACGCGTTCTGCCTGCACATCGGTGAGCACCACGATGGCACCCGCTGCGGCATAGGCCTTCGCCGCGGCCAGGCCCATGCCCTGGCTTGCGCCAGTCACGAATGCGACCTGGCCCGTGAAGTCGTAGGTAGGGTTCATTGTTTGCCTCCGAAGCTGTCACCCCGGAGGTAGGCCTCGAACCGGGGCGGGATTAGCCCGGCAGCCGTTCATGAGACGGTGAGCGTCGCTCATCGCCCACGCTCACAAGCCCAAGGGACGGACTTCGCGGATGAGCTCGATCAGGAGGCGAAGCGCGGTCGGCACCTGGTGTCGGCTGGAATAATAGATGTGATAGCCTGGCCCCTGGGTGGCCCACTCCTCCAGAACCAGATTGAGCTGGCCGCGGGCCACGTACGGCGCGAAGGCCGGTTCCAGACCATAGATGAGCCCCATGCCCTGCAAGCCCAGCGTCAACAGAGCCTGAGTATCATCCACGGTGATCTTGCTGTGAACCGGCAGGGCGAACTCGCCCTCGGCCCCGTCGAACTCCCAATGATAGATACGCCCGTTCCCCAGCCGCACGCCGATGCAGCGATGCTGCTGGAGGTCCTGCGGCGCACCAGGCACCCCGTAGCGCTCCAGATAAGCAGGAGATGCCGCCACGACCCAGCGCAGGTTGGCGGAGAGACGCTGGGCGATCATGTCTTCGGGAACGGTGCCGCCATAGCGGATCCCCGCGTCGAAGCCGCTGCCGACCACATCGACCATGCGGTTGGTGGCAACGATATCGACTTCGATGTCGGGAAAGCGCTCGGCGAACAGCGGCAGCACCGATCCGAACAGCAACGGGACCGCATCGGCGACGACATTTAGGCGGATGCGGCCGGTTGGCGCATCACGGTAGCGATTGAGATCCTCAAGCGCTCGGTCGATCGCGGTGAACGGCTGGCTGATCGCGTCGCGCAGTTCCTCACCCGCCGCAGTCAGCGTGACGCTACGGTTGGTGCGATTGAGCAGCCTGACGCCGAGGCGCCCTTCCAACCCCTTCAGGGCGTGACTCAAGGCCGATGCGCTGACGCCTACCTCCAATCCCGCCAAGCGGAAGCTGCGGTGCCTGGCGATGGCCAGGAAGTAGGTGATGTCGGCAAGATCGGAACGGTTCGCAGCCACGGGCTACAGCCGATCGCCTGGATTAATCAGCGTCTCGAAGGACCGAGCATTTCTCTCGAACGTCGCCTGATACATGCCGAAGCCGAGCACGGTGCCGTCGTCCTCAAACAAACGATGGAGCGCTAGATGGATCATGGCTCTAGATCTTTCTGCGCGTCAGCCCCGCCCCTTCGATAGGAACAACCGCATCGAAGGGGAGAAGCGTGGCAGCTGTCCGCATCAGGCGATCGCAGGCAACTTCTCCAGATGCTTGTCCAGCGTGATCGGATAGTCGCGCACTCGGACGCCCGTCGCATTGTAGATCGCGTTGGCGACCGCCGCCCCGACCCCGCAGAGCCCCAACTCGCCCACGCCCTTGGCCTTCAGCGGGTTCGCCGTCGGGTCCGCCTCGTCCAGGAAGATCACCTCCTGGTGCGGAATGTCGGCGTGGACCGGCACTTCATAGCCGGCAAGGTCGTGGTTGACGAAGAAGCCGAAGCGCCGGTCGACCTCCAGTGCCTCCATCAGCGCGCCGCCGACGCCCATCGTCATCGCGCCGATCATCTGGCTGCGGGCGGTGACGGGGTTCAGGATCCGCCCGGCCGCACAGACCGCGAGCATCCGCCGCACGCGGGTGACGCCCGTGTACGCGTCGACGCCCACCTCCACGAAATGTGCGCCGAAGGTCGACTGCTGCATCTGCTTGCCGAGGTCGCCCCACTCCATCTTGTCCTCGACAACCAGCTCTCCGGAAGCCGCCGCCTCTGCCAGAGGGGCCGAGCGATTGCCGCTGGTGACCTTGCCGCCGGTGAACTGCGCGTCGGCCGAGTTGAAGCCGAGCCGCTGGGCCACTGCCTCGCGCAGCTTGACGCAGGCGGCGTAGACGCCCGAGGTCGCGCTGGCGGCGCCGAACTGGCCGCCCGAACCGGCAGAGATGGGGAAGCTCGAATCCCCGAGCTTCACGGCCACCTGCTCGATCGGCACGCCCATCATCTCGGCCGCGGTCTGGGCGATGATGGTGTAGCTGCCGGTCCCGATGTCGGTCATGTCGGTCTCGACCGTCACCACCCCGTCGCGGCCCAGCCGTACCCGCGCGCCGGACGGCAGGGCGAGGTGGTTGCGGAACGCCGCCGCCACGCCCATGCCCACCAGCCAGCGGCCGTCCCGCACCTGGGCGGGCTTGGCCTGGCGACGCGACCAACCGAAGCGGTCGGCACCTTCCTCCAGGCAGCGGACGAGGTTGCGCTGCGAGAACCGGCGCGTCGGCGTCTTGGGATCGACCTGGGTGTCGTTCTTCACGCGAAAGGCGATCGGGTCCATGCCGAGCTTCTCGGCCATTTCGTCGATCGCGATCTCCAGCGCCATCATGCCCGGCGCTTCGCCGGGCGCCCGCATCGCATTGCCCTCCGGCAGGTCGAGCACGGCGAGCCGCAGCGAGGTGAGCCGGTTGGCGCCGGCATAGAGCAGCTCGGTCTGGTTCACCGCGGTCTCTGGGCCGCCGCCGGGCAGATCGCCCGATCCGCTCTCGTGCGCGATCGCGGTGATGGTTCCGTCCGGGGTCGTGCCGATGCGGATGCGTTGGCGCGTCGCTGGCCGGTGCGTGGTGTTGTTCGCGATCAGCGGGCGTTGCAGCGCGAGCTTCACCGGCCGCTTCGCCGCGCGCGCGCCCAGCGCCGCCAGCACCGCGTCGGTGCGCAGGAACAGCTTCCCGCCAAAGCCACCGCCGACATAGGGCGAAAGGAAGTGGATCTTCTCCTTCGGCATCCCCAGCGTCTTGGCCAGGTCCGAGCGGCCCCAGTCGATCATCTGGTTGGACGTCCAGAGCGTCAGCTCGTCGCCGTTCCAGGCGGCGATGGAGGCGAACGGCTCCATCATCGCATGGCTGTGGTCGGGCGTCGTATACAGTGCGTCCAGCTTCACGGGCGCTGCCGCAAAGGCCTCCTCGAACTTGCCGACCCGGTGCTCGGGCGGGGATTCGCTGCCCTCGCCGCTGTTGCCACCCGTCAACGGCGCGGTCTTGAGCCCCTCGTCCAGGTTGAAGCGGCCGGCACCCCGGTCATAGTCGACGCGGATCAGCGCGGCTGCGGCGCGGGCCTGCTCGAACGTCTCCGCCACCACGACGGCGATCGCCTGGTGATAATGGGCGACCTCCGGTCCGCCCAGCAGCTTGGCCGTGTTGTAGTTGCCCTTGCCGAGCTTGCCGGCGTCGGCGGCCGTCACGATCGCGATCACCCCCGGCGCCGCCTTCGCGTCGCGCAGGTTCATCTCGCGGATCCGGCCCTTCGCCACGGCCGATCCCACCACATAGCCATAGGCGGCGTCGGCAACCTCATGGTGGAACTCATAGGCATAGGGTGCCGTGCCGGTCGTCTTGAGCGGTCCGTCGATGCGGCTGTGGGCGCGGCCCACGACCTTTTGTTGATCGATGGGGTTGGTGCCCGCGGGCGTGTCGAACTTCATGCGGACCTCGCTTCGGTCATCACCGCTGCCAGCGTGCGCTCGGCGAGCGGCAGCTTGAATGCGTTGTCGTGCGTGGGCTTCGCCCCGGCGAGCAGCCTCGCCGAAACGGCCCTGGCGCCCTGCGGCATCGCCGCCTCCGCCGCCTCGACCCGCCACGGCTTGTGCGCGACGCCGCCCAACGCGACCCGGCCCGTGCCGTCCTTCTGGACGATCGCGGCGACGGAGACGACGGCAAAGGCATAGGAGGCGCGGTCGCGCACCTTCTCGTACATCTGGAACCCGCCCACGGGCTTCGGCAGCGTCACCGCGGTGACCAGCTCACCCGGGGTCAGCACATTCTCGATATGCGGCGTGTCGCCCGGCAGCCGATGGAAGTCGGCGATCGGGATCGATCGCGTCTGCCCCTGCGGGCTCACCGTCTCGACCGTGGCGTCGAGCACGCGCATCGCCACCGCCATGTCGCTGGGATTGGTCGCGATGCAGGCCTCGCTCGATCCGATCACCGCGAGCTGGCGCGAGACACCGCCGATCGCGCTGCAGCCGGAGCCCGGCTTGCGCTTGTTGCAAGGCATGTTGGTGTCGTAGAAATAGGGGCAACGAGTGCGCTGGAGCAGGTTGCCCGCGGTCGTCGCCTTGTTGCGAAGCTGGCCGGACGCGCCCGCCACGATCGCACGGGCGAGCACACCATAGTCGCGGCGCACGCGCGCGTCGGTCGCAAGATCGGTGTTGGTGACGAGCGCGCCGATCCTGAGGCCGCCGTCCGCGGTCTTCTCGATCTTGTCGAAACCCAGGTCCTGTACGTCGACCAGATGGGCCGGCGCCTCGATCTCCAGCTTCATCAGGTCGAGCAGGTTGGTGCCGCCGGCCAGGAACTTGGTGCCCGGCCGGGCCGCGGCCTGGGCGGCCGCCACCGGGTCCGTAGCGCGCTCGTAGGTAAAGGCCTTCATGCCTTGGCTCCCGCCACTTCGGCCATGGCCTCGGCGATGTTCGAATAGGCGCCGCACCGGCAGATGTTGCCGCTCATCCGCTCCCGCATCTCGATGTTGGTGAAGCCGGGCTTTTCTGTCAGGTTCGCCTGCACATGGCTCGGCACACCCCGCTTGATCTCGTCCAGTACCGCAACCGCCGAGCAAATCTGGCCCGGCGTGCAATAGCCGCATTGGTAGCCGTCGTGGCGCACGAACGCGGCCTGCATCGGGTGCAGCTTCTCAGGCGTGCCCAGGCCCTCGATCGTGGTGACCGTGTCGCCTTGGTGCTGGGCGGCGAGGCTGAGGCAGGAGTTGATGCGGACGCCGTTCACGATCACCGTGCAGGCGCCGCACTGCCCGTGGTCGCAGCCTTTCTTGGTGCCGGTGAGGTGCAGGTGCTCGCGCAGGGCATCGAGCAGCGTGGTGCGCGGATCGAGCGTGAGATCGCGCTTCCGGCCGTTCACCTCAAACGAGACGGGCATGGTCGGCACCGCTTCCGCAGCGGTTGTCGCCTGCGCTGCCGCGGCGCTCGCCGGCGCAGTCGCGGCGACCGCCGTCGCCGCCCCGCTGGCAAGAACGGTTCGGCGAGACATTCCGAATTCAGCCTCTACGGCCATGATATAGGTTCCTTCTTCGCCGATCCGTCGGCGCCGCGCATACGCTGGCCGCACCGCCGTTGCGCGCACCTTCGTTCCTTCTAACGCTTGGCACAGGCGATCGCGCCTGCAAAGCAACTCAACGAAGCGATGAATATTGTTCATCGAAAAGCGTAACGGTGGGAGATCGCCGTCAGCTCCGACGGGCGCAGATCGGCGGAGGTGCCCAGCCGCGCGACAGGGCGGGCAGCTGGGGTGGGGCGATCAGCCAACGCGAGGTTTGGGGGATCGCTCAGCGGACCCTCGACATGGGTGCGGAGGGGGCCTGTGCCAAAGCCTGCTCGAAACGAGTGGCGGCACGGCGGGCGGAACCTGCGTTGAGGTGTTGGCCGCATGGGGACACCGGCCATCGGTGACAAACCATTGCGATGCCGGAGTTCAGGCGGCCAACAGGAAAGTTGCGCGCTTCTAGATCTGCACGACTCCCATTAGCGCCAGGATCAGCACGGTCGCGATGGCCGAGATCACGAGCGACCCCAGGCAGCCGATCCGGCGGGAGAAGAGCAGGAACAAGGGCCTTAGCCCTTCAGCTGCTCAGCGGCGGCGTCGAGCGCGGCGCGATCGTTGCCGATGCGGGCGATCAGATCGCGCGCCTGCTGCGCATGCAGGCCATGCTTGCGGGCGAAATACTCCACCTCATAGGGTTCTTCGGCCGCCACCGTCCGGCGATCGGCGCCGCCCACCTTGGTCTTGTCGTCTGCCATTTCCAGCCTCCTGATAGGTAGAACTGGAATCCGCGGCACTGCGGACTGGTTCCCGCGCACCGACCGAAGGAGCGTCAGTTGATCTCGATCCGCACCGTCTGCACTCCAGGCGCAACGGCGATGTCGACGACCTTGGCGCCGCCTTCCGACTTGATCACGCTGACCTTGCCGTTGCGCTCCAGGTGCGCCTGCTTCACGCTTGCGGGGTCCGCCACACCTTCCTCGCGCAGCGCCTCGCTGAGATCGCGGTCTGTCATATGGGCGGCACGGAGCATGTGCTCGTCGACGATGCCTTCGCGGATCAGGATCTCGTCGCGTCCTTTGATGAGATGCCCGAAGCCATGCCACCGCACCGCAACGGCCGAGACCAGCCAGTGCAGCGCGACGACGGCCGCGATGGCCGCAAGCGATGGCAGGATGGGCGCGTTGCCGGTGATCGCGCGGCTGGCGATCGATCCTATGACGATGCCGACGATTACGTCGAACGCGCTCGCCCGGCTGAGGAAGCGTTTCTTGCCGATGCGGACGATCGCGAGCGTGGCGACATAGAGGACAACTGCGCGGCAGGCCATCTGCCCGGCCGAAAGCGCCTGCGCCTCACGCCCGATGCCCAGCAACAGTTCTGCCCAGTCCACGTCGTTTCCTTTCCTGCTGCCAATCCGATCGCTTAACGCGGGAAGCGGGCCGCAGTGCGCGCCGGCAGGAAAATAGAAGGGCGACTGGGCTGCGGGCGAGCGAAACTCCGGAGCAAGGCGCATGGACCATCGACCCGGCTCGGCCCGATCAATCGTCCTTGCGCTCAGCCGTCCGGGCTACTCCGAGCTTTGCCGCGACGCGCTGAACTTCTTCGTCGGAAGGCGCGGCCGGAAGCGCTTCGCCGGGGGCTAGGGCTTCGTCGGGAATGCCGGGACCCGTTCCCGCGATGCTTTCATCCGGCGCGCGTTCGTTCGGGCCGTTGCTGATCTTGCGCTCGTCCATTGGGAACCTCCCTGTGTATCCGGTCAACGCACAGGTGCCGCGGATTGCGCCACCGATGTCGCGGTTTTCGGGCTGGGGCGATCCTTGTCCCAGCATCGCGAAACCTTTGATGCTGCCGCCCGTTCGGGGTTTTCCCAATCAGGAGACAGACAGTGAGCACAGGCGAACCTTCGCGCCGGGCGTTGCTTGGCGGGGCGGCGTTGGGTTTGGCGGCCACTGCCGCTCCCGGATTGGCCCAGAGCGCAGGCCCGGGCGCGGCACCGGCTCCGCTGCGGGATCCGCGGAGCAAATATACAGCCGGGCCTTTTCCCGAACAGCGCCAGCCCTGGCCCGGCCTGCAGAGCAAGATGAGCCCGCGGCCGGATTGCGGGGAGACCAGCTACAAGGGCTCGGGCAAGCTCCTGGGCCGGAAGGCGCTGATCACCGGCGGCGACAGCGGCATCGGACGTGCGGCAGCCATCGCCTATGCCCGGGAAGGTGCCGACGTCGCGATCAACTACCACCCGGACGAGGAGCCGGATGCCCGCGAGGTCGTCTCCCTGATCCGCGAGGCCGGGCGCAAGGCGGTGGCCATCCCCATGGACATTCGCGGCCTCGACAATTGCAGGCGCATTATCGCGCGCGCAGTGGAAGGGCTGGGCGGCCTCGACATCCTCGTCAACAATGCGGCCTACCAGCAGAGCAAGGCCGACATCTCGGAGATCAGCGACGAGCAGATGGTCCGGACGTTCGAGACCAACATCTTTGCGACCTTCCGCCTCAGCAAGAGCGCCATCCCGCACCTGAAGCCGGGCGCCGTGATCATCAACACGGGTTCGGTGAACAGCTATGATCCGGGCGAGGAACTGCTCGACTATGCCTCGACCAAGGGCGCGATCCTGATCTTCACCAAGGGTCTCGCCAAGCAGCTCGCCAAGAAGGGGATCCGCGTCAACATGGTCGCGCCGGGCCCGTTCTGGACGCCGCTGCAAGTCGCCGGCGGGCAATTGCCCGGGAAGCTCGGCGAGTTCGGCAAGGACACGCCGCTCGGACGCGCGGGCCAACCGGCGGAACTGGCGGCGCATTACGTGCTTCTCGCCTCCGACGATTCGAGTTTCACCACCGGTGGGGTGGTCGGGGCGAATGGCGGCAAGGGAAACCCCTGACGCGGCCGGGCCGGTTGCGAGCCCGGGAACTCCTCTGGTTCCCGCGGCTTGAGCCGGCATGACCGATAACGAATGGATCGCCGCGGGTTGGACAAGCCGGCAGGTGCGGGCGAACGGCATCGAGTTGCATGTCGTGGAGGCCGGACCGGGAGACGGGCAGCCGCTCATCCTGCTGCACGGCTTCCCGGAATTCTGGTGGGCCTGGCGCAAGCAGATCCAACCCCTGGCCGACGCCGGCTTCCGGGTGATCGTCCCGGATTTGCGGGGCTATAATCTGAGCGAGGCGCCGCAGGGTCTCGCCTCCTACGACCTCGACGTGCTGGCAGCCGATGTGGTCGGCCTGGCCAAGGCTCTCCACGTGCCGCGTTTCAACCTCGTCGGCCACGACTGGGGCGGGGTGGTCGCCTGGTGGGTCGCGGCTCGCCACGCCGATCATGTCGAAAAGCTGGTGATCCTCGACGCGCCGCATCCGGACGTATGGGGAGCGCAGGCGCTCAAGCACCCAACCCAAGCGCTGCGGAGCAGCTATGCCATGTTCTTCCAGCTTCCGTGGCTGCCGGAAGCCGTGTTCGGAAGCTTCGACTTTGCAGGCTTGCGCACGATGATGGAGGGCTCGGCCGCTCCCGGCGCGTTCGAAGCGGGAGCGCTCGACCGCTACATGCAGGCCTGGCAGCGGCCGGGGCGGTTTACCGCCATGCTGAACTACTATCGCGCGCTTCGGCATCGAAGGTCGGGCGGATCGGCGCGGATCGGGGTGCCCACGCGTATCCTTTGGGGCGGAAAGGACAGCTTCCTGGAGCCGCATGTCGCACGTGCGAGCCTGGGGCAGTGCGAGCAAGGTGACCTGGAGATCCTGGAGGATGCGACCCACTGGCTTCATCTCGAGCAGCCCGAGCGGGTGACGGCGCGGATCCTCGATCACCTCCAATCTTGAACCGGTCGCCACGACCGGCTGGCGGGGCGGGATAGAAGCGCCCCCGGGATCGTTCGGACGTCACAAGCTTGAATAGTGGGGCTGACGGCATGCGCTTTTCGGGACAGGTGGCATTGGTAACCGGCGCGGGCTCGGGCATCGGCAAGGCCGTTGCCCTGCGGCTCGCGGAAGAAGGCTGCGCAGTCGGGGTGCTGACCCACACCGCCGAGGATGCCGAACAGGTTGCCCGCCAGATCGCGGATGCAGGCGGTCGCGCTCTGCCGCTCGTCGCGGATGTCTCCGCCGAGGATCAGGTGAAGGCCGCGGTCGCCGATCTCGTGCGCGCCTATGGGCGGCTCGATCATGTGTTCGCGAGTGCCGGCATCAACGGCGTCTGGGCGCCCATCGACGAACTCGGGCCCGACGAGTGGGACCGTACCATCAACACCAATCTGCGGGGCACGTATCTCACGCTCCACTATGCCGTGCCGCACCTGAAGCATGCGGGTGCCGGCGCCATCGTCATCACGGCATCGGTGAACGGCACCCGCATTTTCTCGAACGCCGGCGCGACCGCATACAGCTGCACCAAGGCGGCGCAGGTCGCGATGGCAAAGATGCTCGCGCTGGAGCTCGCCAAGTTCCGGATCCGCGTGAACGTGATCTGCCCGGGACAGATCGAAACCGGCATCGAGGAGAGCACGACGCACCGCGACGCGGCGGTCGCGGGCGAGCCGGTCGAATATCCGGAAGGGAAGATCCCGCTGACCGATGGGGAGCCCGGCACCTCTGACGAAGTGGCGGACCTCGTGCTTTTCTTGCTTTCGGATCAGGCACGACACATCAGCGGCACACCGGTTTGGATCGACGGCGCGGAATCGCTGCTGGTCGGGTGAGGGAGCTGGTGGACGATCTGCAGCCCCGCTGGCTCGTCGAGCTCTTCCTTCCGACCACGTCGAATGAAGGTGCCCCCTTCACACGAGAGATGTTCGACCGGGTGCGCGATGAGCTTCTGCAGGCGTTCGGTGGCGTCACGCTGTTCAGCCGGAGTCCGGCCGAGGGGCTTTGGGCGGAGGGGCGCGGCGACGGCACCGCCCGTGATCGGATGATCACGGCAGAGGTCATGGTCGATGACGTGGACCGAGACTGGTGGGCGCGGTACCGGCGTGATCTGGAAGCCCGATTTTCGCAGGAAGAGATACTGATCCGCTGCTATCGCATATGGACGCTCTAGGAGCGGGTAGCCAAGTGGCGCGGTTGCGGATCGGTACCGCGGGCTGGTCGATCCCGCGCGAAGCCGCCGAGGCGGTGCCGGGCGAGGGAACCCATCTCCAGCGCTACGCGCATCACCTCGACGCCGCGGAGATCAACAGCAGTTTCCATCGCCCGCATCGGGCCTCCACCTACGCGCGCTGGGCGGCGAGCGTCCCGCCGCACTTCCGCTTCTCGGTGAAGCTGCCGAAGACCATCACCCACCAGCACAAGCTGGTCGGCTATGGCGATCTGCTGGGGCGCTTCGCTGACGAGATCGCGGGCCTCGGCAGCAATCGCGGGCCGACGCTGGTGCAACTGCCGCCCAGCCTTGCGTTCGAGCCGGCGGTTGCGGGCGCGTTCTTCACGGAACTGGCCGCGCGGCTGGGGCCGGCGATCGTCTGCGAACCCCGGCATCCCAGCTGGTTTGAGGAAGCGGCCGAACGACTGCTCCGCGACCATGCAGTCGCGCGCGTGGCTGCCGACCCTGCGGTTCATCCCCGCGCGGCCGAGCCGGGTGGATGGGCGGGGCTGGCCTATTTCCGGCTGCACGGGTCGCCGGTCATCTATCGGTCCTCATACGATGCGCTCGCCATCGCTCGCCTTCATGACGCGATGGCCGCGGCGGGCACCGCCGCCGCCGAGTGCTGGGCGATCTTCGACAACACGGCGTCCGGCGCGGCGCTTCCCAACGCATTGCAGCTCACCGAGTCCTTTGGAACCGATAAGGATCGGATCCAGGGCTTGGGGCGCAACCATTTGGGATAGTTGACGTTTCAGCTCCTCCGACCTGGCAGCGCAAGCCTGTCCGCCGCCAGTTCCCACCCCCCTGTCGTCTGCGAGCGTCCATGCGTATCCTTGTCGCCGAGAGTGAGCCGCCCGCCGCCCGCGAGAAGCGGCGGGACAGTGTCGGCCGCAGTTCCGGCGAGACCTTCCTCAAGCGCCTGGGTGACCTGGCGCCGGATGCCAGTTGTGACCGCGTGAAGCCGGCCGACCGTGGAAGCAGCGTGCCCGATGCCGTAGGGCTGGAGGGCTATGATGCGGTGTTTCTCACCGGTTCGCCGCTGCATCTGTACGAGGACACGCCCGAAACACGACGCGAGGTCGACTTCATGCGAGCGGTCTTCCAGTCCGGCACGCCTGCCTTCGGTTCGTGCGCCGGGCTGCAGGTCGCGGTGGTTGCGGCTGGCGGCACGGTTCGGGCGATGCAGGAGCGGCGGGAGGCGGGCTTTGCACGCCGGATCGCGCGCCAACCGGCGGGGGAGGGGCATCTCCTCCTCGACGGGCGCCCGCCGGTCTTCGATGCGCCGGCGATCCACACCGACGAGGTCGATGCGCTTCCCGAGGGTGCCCGGTTGCTAGCATCGAACTCCGTGACGCGCGTCCAGGCAGCCGAGATCCGCCACGGGAACGGCATCTTCTGGGGCGTGCAATATCATCCGGAAATCTCGTTGCGCGAAGTCGCCGCTGCCCTCCGCCGCCAGTCGGAAGACCTGATCGAGCACGGTCTCGCGCGGGACGAGCAGGACGTGGAAAGCCATGCCGCGCTGGTGGAGGAACTGCACCGCCAGCCCGATCGGCGCGATCTCGCGTGGCGGCTCGGACTGAACGAGCAGGTGACGGATGCGACTGCGCGCATGACGGAGCTGCGCAACTTCCTCACCCATCTGGTGCTGCCGACCCGCTCCGCCCGGAGCCGCGCCTGAGCGGGGCCGACATCCGCCGGTCCTTCCGGTGCGTTCGTGCGTTGAGCCTCGGTTTTGGCGCCATCACCTTTCCGGAAGGGAGCTGTCCTACGTGAAATATCGAGCCGTATTCTTCGACGTCGACGGGACGCTGGTCGACAGCAACGACATGCACGTGCTCGCCTGGGAGGAAGCATTCCGGAGCATCGAAGCCGATTTCGACCGCGCGACCATCCACGGCCAGATCGGCAAGGGCAAGGACATGCTGGTGCCGACGCTCATCCCCGATGCGGACGCGGACCTGATCGAAAAGCTCGGGGAGGCGCATGGCGCGGTCTTCAAGCCCGACCTGCTGGAACAGGTGCGGCCGTTTCCCGGCGCGCATGACCTGCTCGCCCGCGTCCATGCGGCGGGGCAGACGGTGGTGCTTGCCTCGTCCGCGTCGGCCGAGGAGGTCGATCATTATCTCGACCTGCTCGATGCGCGCGACCTCGTCCAGGCGACCACGAGTTCCGGGGATGTCGAACATACCAAGCCGGCGCCCGACATCTTTATGGCTGCACTGAAGAAGGTGGCACCATTGTCCGCAGAGGAGGTGTTGGTGGTCGGCGACAGCCCCTATGACGTGGAGGCAGCCAGCAAATGCGGTATCGCGACCATCGCTTTGCTTTCCGGCAAGTTCCCCGAGGAGACGCTCCGCGAAGCAGGCGCGATCGCGATCTACGACGATGTCGCGGCGCTGCTTGCGGAGTATGACCGCTCGCCGTTGGGACGCTAAGCCGATGTCCGGCTCCCGCGACAAGGACCTGAAAAGCGAGGGCGGTCCAGAGGCCGAGCCCGTGGAAGGGTTGACCGAGGAGGAGGTCGATTCCGTCGACGAGCGCCGCTCGGGCTCGCCCAAGGTCGTCCACGAGGTCATCCGGCTCCAGGGCGACGAGGAGCTCGGAAGACCGCTGGCCTCGCTGATCTTCTCCGGTTTTGCGGCAGGGGTGGGCCTCAGCGCGTCGATCCTGGCCGAGGCGTTCTTGCAGGAGAAGCTGCCCAAGGAACCCTGGGCGGAGTTGATCTCCTCGCTCGGCTATTCGGTCGGCTACGTGATCGTGATCTTGGGCAACCTGCAATTGTTCACCGAGAACACGGTGACGGCCGTACTTCCGCTCGCCACTCACCCGACGCGGCGGAACCTTGCCCGGCTGCTTCGTCTCTGGGTCACCGTCCTGGTTGCCAACCTGGTCGGCACCTTCTTCGTCGCCTTGCTGGTCGCCCATCAGATCATCGTCGGACCGGAGCAACTCTCCGCCACGCTGGAGGTCTCGCGCTCGGTGCTCCGGCATGATGCGATGACGACGCTGATGCTGGGCATGCCGGCCGGCTTCCTGGTGGCGTCGATCGCATGGATCCTGCCGAATGCGAGAGGCAGCGAGTTCTGGGTGATCGTCCTGATCACCTATGTGATCGCGCTGGGCGGCTTCAGCCATGTGGTCGCGGGATCGGGAGAGGCCTGGCTGCTCTGGCTGCAAGGAGAGGTGGGGCTTTCGGACGCCATCGGCCGCATCATCCTGCCGTCGTTGCTGGGCAACATCATCGGCGGCACCGGCCTGTTCGCGGTGCTCGCCCATGGCCAGGTGCACGGGGAGCTTGATCCGGACGAGGGCGAATAGCGGCAGTTCCTGAGCGCCGGAACCCTGGGGCCGGCCACGCGTCTGCACGGGATGGCAGCAAGGTTCAGGCACCTCGCCGGGATCGCCGTCCTGGCGACCGCGGCGCTCCGTCCGGTGCCGGCGCTCGCATGCACCCTGTGTCATTCGCCCCAGGCAGCATCCGTGCGCGAACGCCTGCTGGCGGGCGACCTGTGGTGGAATGCCTGCGCGGTCGCGTTGCCGCTGACGCTCCTGCTCGCGGTGGTCGCTCTGGTCCTTCGAGAGCCTGAGGAAAGGTCCCGGTCATGATCGCCAGCCGCCGACCGCTTCTGTCCGCCGGCCTCGCACTCGGCATGGGCATGGGCGGCTTCGTGGACGGGATCCTGTTCCACCAGATCCTGCAGTTTCACAACATGCTGTCCGGCCGAATTCCGAACACCGACTATGTCGGCGCCAAGGTGAACATGGTGTGGGACGGCTTCTTTCACGCCGGCGTCTGGATGCTCACGGCCATCGGCATCGCGCTTCTCTGGCGCGCGGGGCGTCGGCGCGACGCCGACCTGTCTGGGCGCTTTTTCAGCGGCGCCCTGCTGATCGGCTGGGGCCTGTTCAACCTGGTCGAGGGGGTGATCGACCACCACCTGCTTCAACTCCACCACGTCTATGAACCGGCGGGGCTCTCCGTGTGGGACGGCCTGTTCCTGCTCTGGGGAGCAGGGATGGTCGCGGTTGGCTGGTGGCTGTGTCGGCGCCGCTGAGGGCAGCGAATGCCGGCCACACCTCGGAGCAGGCGCAACGCTTCCGACCTCGCTGCGTTCTGGACTGGACGAGCGGCCCTTCAGCCACTCCCTCTCTGTCGCGACGAGGAATCCTCAAGATGCCCGCGATGAACAATCGTGGCCTGTCGAGCCCGCGCCGAAGAGCCGTCCCTACCATCCCGTCGGCCGAACAGGATTTCGGCCGACGACGCAAAGGAGCCCACCGATGAGCACGGAACGTAAGGCAACGCTGTACCGCATGGTGCTGCCGGAACACACCTGCCCCTTCGGCGTGCGCGCCAAGGCCATGCTGGAAGCCGCCGGCTACGAGGTCGAAGACCATCTGCTCCGGTCCCGCGAGGAAGTGGACCGGTACAAGGAGGAGCAGGGCGTTTCCACCACGCCGCAGGTCTTCATCGACGGGGAACGGATCGGCGGCAGTGACGATCTTGAGCGCTTCCTTGCCAGCAACTGAGCCCCGGCCAGAAATCCAGGACGTGAAGATTGTCCTGGTGCTTGGCGGCGGCAACGCCCTCGGCGCCTATCATGCCGGCCTGTATGAGGCGCTCCACGATGGCGGCATTGAGCCGGAGTGGATCGTCGGCACCTCGATCGGCGCGGTCACGGGCGCGATCATCGCAGGCAACTCCCCGGAGGACCGGGTGGATCGCCTCCGCAAGCTCTGGCGCCCGGCGGACGAGCAGGGCTGGCCGATGCCGTGGGACATGCTGCCGGAAGGGTGGCGCCGGACCGGTGCCGTGGTGGAAACGCTTCTGACGGGTCGCGCCGGACTGTTCGGGCCGCTCGGCTCCTATCCCGCATGGCGGCAGGGGGACGGGGCCGCCGGCTCGCCCGCCGTCTACGACACCCAGGCGCTGAGCAGCACGCTTCAGGATCTTGTCGACTTTGACCTGCTCAACCGCGGCCCGATGCGCATGACGGCCGTCGCGGTCGACATCGAAACCGGTGAGGAGGTTCTGCTGGATACCGCCCGGCAGCGGCTGTCGGCGGATCATATCCGCGCGAGCGCAGCCCTGCTGACCGCCTATCCGGCGGTGGAGGTGGACGGCCGCCTCCTCGGAGACGGCGGACTGTCGATGAACCTCCCGATCGATCCGGTGATGCTCGACTCGGGTTCCACGCCGATCCTGTGCATCGCGTCGGACCTTCTTCCGCTCTCCTCGCGCCGACCCAAGACCATCGGTGAGGTTGCCGGGCGGATGCAGGACCTCGCCTTTGCGGCCCAGTCCCGCAGGACGCTCTCGCGCTGGCGCGCTTTTTTCGAGAATGGCTGCCCGGGGCGGGAGACGTGCCGCTCGGTCGCGCTGGTGACCACCGCCTACCGCGACCAGGAGCAAGAGGTCGCCGGCAAGGCGATGGACTTCTCCCCACCATCGGTGCTGCAGCGGTGGAACAGCGGACGTCGGGACGGCAATGCACTCGTGCATCGGCTGCGGTCCGGCGAATTCACTCGCGGGCAGAACGATCTCACCATTCACGATGCTGCCAGTGACGGCAGAATTACTGCTTGAACTAACGTACGTTAAAAGGTTCCAACAATTCGTCGTGAGTTTCCTTTTCTTTGGGAACAACCCGATTGCTGGCGGGATTGGAGGGCATCGCAACGCAGAAGAGGGAGGTGTTGATGGCGTCAACGGCGATCTCGAAGGAGATGCTGCCAGTCAGCCCCTACTTCCTGGCGCTGCGAGAAGATCTTCGTCGCCCTAGAAAGCCGCTTGCCCGGTTCCGATCGGGTGAACTCGAGGTGGAGGTGGTCGCCGCCCCCGACGGTGTCTTCGCGCTCGTGCGACGCCCCGGGAATGGGGGGCTCGCGCTGCGGGCCGCCTTTATCGCCGCACCGTTCGAATGCGAGGTGCTGGATGCCCGGCCCGGCGAATCTGCTCGCCTTCGGGTGACCAGCGGCATGGGGGAACACCACATCGTCTTCGCGATCGGGTCGGAGGCGCTGGAGATCCTGCGCATCACCGTCTGCCTGACCCCTGAAACGTCGATCCTCATCCCCTTTGCGCCGCGGGACCTCTACCCCCTCGGGCGCGAGGATGATCCGGTTGCCGCAAGCGGCACGGTCGAAGCGGCCCAGCGGGGCTTGAACGGCGGGCTGATCTACTTCCGCATCGAGGAGCCGGACTTCGGCAATGTTCTCTACTTCCAGAACCTCACCGCGCTGAACGACTATTACCGCGACACGGGCACCAAGCCGGATGGGGTCGTGGGCGGGGAATGGCCCGAACTCGGCTATCTTCTGCCGACGCCCGAGCGTGACCAGGATCCGGCGTCCGCGGCGCTGGAGGCGGGCAAGATCGTCACGATCTCCGACGCGATCGTGGTGTTCCGCTACATGGCACCGCCGGACGAACGGGAGTCCGCACGCCAGTTCATCCAGATGCTGGGCACCGCCTACAAGGCCTTGGAGCTTCCGCCGGTTCAGTATCGCGACTGGGTGGATCGAGCGGAACGGGCTGCCCGCGACTTGGCGGAGGCGCCGGAGGCGACCATCCGCCACTATGGGCACCGCTACGTCCATCCGTATACCGCAGCGGAGTATCCCGACATCATGGTCCAGATGTCGGTGATCACCGCCCTGCACGACTGGGGCAAGTGGCGAGGCGAACCGCATCCCTTGGAAGCCGAACTGAAGGCGGGCCTGCACAAGTTCTACGACCCAAAGCTCGCCACGCTGCGCCGCTATCTTCCCAACGTCGGCAAGGACAAGGACGCCGACGCGGTCGACAGCTGGTACCTGTACCACCCGCTGCTCAACCTCGGCATCCTGGCGCTGGACGGCGACGCGGATGCGCGGGAGCTGTTCCTGTCCTCGCTCGAGTACGGCATTCGGGCCGCGCACCACTTCGAATACCGTTGGCCGATCCAGTACAACGTCACCGACTTCTCCATCATCGAGAAGACCGCGCCTGCCGATGGGCGGGGGCAGACCGACGTGGGTGGCATTTACGCCTGGGTCATGTTGCAGGCGTTCGAGCTGACCGACGACAAGCGGTATCTCGACGAGGCCCGCGCGGCGATCGAAGCGGCAGTGGGGCTGGGGTTCAACATCAACTACCAGGCCAATTTGACGGCCTGGGGCGCCGCCGCCTGCATGCGCTTGTGGCGGATCACCAATCGCGAAGTCTATCTCCAGCAGAGCTACGTCTATCTCGCGAGCTTCTTCCACAACAGCATCTTGTGGGACAGCCGGATCGGCCATGCCGAGCATTACGAGACCTTCCTCGCCGTGACTTGCCTCCAGGACGCGCCCTACATGGCGATGTACGAATGCTTCGACACCTTTGTCGCGTTCGAGCGGTTCCTGAACGACAGCGGCCCGGAACTCGAGCCGGAAGCGCGCATGCTGATCAGCGAATATTGCAAATATGTCCTGTCGCGCGCCTGGTACTATTATCCGGACGCACTGCCGCCCGAGGCAGTGTCGGACACGCAGCGGGAGCCCAACGGGCACATCGACCCGAAGCTCTCCTTCCCCTTGGAAGACCTGTATCCCGACGGGCAGCAGGCGGGCCAGGTGGGCCAGGAGGTTTATGGCGCCGGCGCCGCGTTCATCTTCGCGTCGCGGGCCTTCCACGACGTCGAGGGCGCACCCTTCCGGATCTACTGCGACTATCTGCTGGGAGGGATCGAGCGCACCGGTGAGCGCGCCGTGACGATCACCCTGGACGGGGTGGAGACCTGCACCGCCAACCTTCGGCTCGTGCGGCTCAAGCGGCGCAAGCTTCCCAAGAGCAGCGTCACCACTGCGGGTGGCGATGCGATCCGCCCGCACAGCAGCTCGGAAGACCGCACCGATTACAACGTGCCGGCCAACGGCCGCATCGTCCTCAGCTGGGAATAAACATGGCGATCGAGCATACGTCGCTTGCGGGCAAGCGCATCCTTCTGACGGGCGGTACCACCGGCATCGGTCGCGCGACCCTCGCGCTTCTTGCCGGGCAAGGCGCGCGTGTCCTCACCTTCGGCCGAGACCAGCAGGCGCTGGACCAGGCGCTCGCAAGCGCCGGCGGCGGGCAGGACCTGTTCGGCATCACCGCGGATGCCGCGACGAAGGAGGGGATCGAGGCCGTCTTCCAGGCAGTCGACGAGAAGCTCGGCGGCGTCGACATGCTGGTCGCCTGCGCGGCACTGGGCGCCGATCCGCTGGACGAGATGGCGGACGAGGATTGGCGCTACGTGGTCCAGACCAACCTGGTCGGCTACCTTGCGTCGGCCAAGGCGGCGCTGACGCGGATGGAGGCACAGGGCGGCGGGCACCTGCTCTTCGTTGGTTCGATCAGCACCGAGATCAAGGCGGAGGGCGAGAGCGTCTATTCCGCGACGAAGGCCGGGGTTCAGGCGTTCGCCGAAACTCTCCGCAAGGAAGTCGCGGACAAGAACATCAAGGTCAGCGTGATCCAGCCGGGCTCGGTCGACACCGACATGCAGGAGTGCAGCCCGGAAGAGAAGCGGGAAGCGGTGGCCAAGCAGGAGATGCTCCAGGCGGAGGAGATCGCCGAGGCGATCCTCTTCGTCCTCAGCCGCTCCTCGGCGTGCGACGTCGTCAATCTGCGGATCGAGCCCCGCGTGCAGAAGACGAGCTGAACTTCCCGTCCCATCCCACAACAAGGAGCCGGCCGCTCGATGAAGGCTGCACTCAAGACCGCCGAAGGCACGTTCATCGTTACAGAGGTCGAGCGGCCGATCCTGCCCGCATCCAACTTCGTGCTGGCACGCGTGCGTGTGGCGGGCATCTGCGGGACCGACCTGCGGCACTGGAAAAAGCACGAGCCGGAGCTGGAATGCCACATCATGGGGCATGAACTGGCCGGCGAAGTGGTCGAAGTGGGCGAGGGCGTCACCAACGTGAAGCCGGGCGATCGCGTCGTCATCGAGACGGTGATGGGAGACGGTGTCTGCGACTATTGCCGCATCCAGCGCTACAATATCTGCGAGCACCTCTACGACGTGCGAACCCAATATGTGTCGCGTGCCTATGGCGAATATGTCGCGGGTCCCGCCGAGAAGTTCTACAAACTCCCTGACCATGTGAGCTTCGAGGAAGCGTCGCTGATCGACACGTTCTCGGTGTGCCTGCACGCGCAGCATTTGTCCGGGCTCGGCATCAACGACACGGTGGCGGTGATCGGGGCGGGACCGATCGGCCTTGGGCAGATGATGCTCGCGAAGGCGAGCGGCGCGGACGTGATCATTTGCGACGTGGTGGACAGCGCGCTCGAACTGGCACGGGAGCTGGGCGCCGATGCGGTGGTGAACAGCGCCACCGAGGATGCTGTCGAACGGGTGAAGGCCTTCACCGGCGGACGCGGCGCGGACATCGTCTTCGAATGCGCGGGCGGCGAGTCGATGCCGCAGACGCTGCCGCAGGCCACCCGGATGGTGCGTCGCGCCGGCAAGGTCGTGATCGTCGGCGGCTTCGATGCGGGGGAGACGGCAATCCCGCTCGAATGGCAGCGTATCCAGATGTCGGAAATTCAGCTGATCCCCAGCGCCAGCTTCGCCATGCACCAGATCTACCGCGAACAGGGGATGATGCTGGACCTGATTGCCAAGGGGCGCATCGACGTGAAGAAACTGATCACCCATCGCTTCCCGCTCGACCGGATCAACGAGGCCTTCGACACGGCCGATCGCAAGCAGGAAACCGGCGCGGTCTTCGTGGCGATCACCCTATGACCGACGCGTCGATCCTTGCGGGCCGGCGGGTCCTGATCACGGGAGGCGCCGGTGGTGTCGGTCGGGCGGTCGCTGCCCGCATGATCGCGGCAGGGGCGCACATCCTGATCACCGATCGCCCGGAGGCGGACCTTGCCGGCGCGGCCGCGGAGCTCGGCCGCGGCGCACCGCTTTACGCCTTCGCGGCCGATCTCTCGACCAGTGCGGGCATCGCTGCGCTCTTCGGGGCGGTGGACGAGAAGCTCGGCGGGCTGGACATGCTCATCGCCTGTGCCGGCGTCGGATCGGGACCGCTCATGGAAATGGACGATGCCGGCTGGCGCTACGTGCTCGAAAGCAACCTTGCGAGTTATGTCGGCTGCACCCGCGCCGCCATCGAGCGGATCCGCGCGGCCGGGATCGACCACGGCATGATCGTGCTCGTCGGCTCGATCAGCGTCCACATCAAGGCGGTGGGCGAGAGCGTCTACAATGCCGCCAAGGGCGGCGTTGCTTCCTTTGCCGAGACGCTGCGCAAAGAGCTGATGCCGGAGCGCATCCGCCTGACGTTGATCGAACCCGGTGCGATCGGATCCGCGATGCAGCCCTACTCGGCCGAGGAGCGGAGCCGCTTTATCGAGGAATTCCAGATGCTGCCGCCGGCCGAGGTCGCCGATGCCATCCTCTATGCGGCGACGCGCCCCCGCGGCGTGGATGTCGTGACGCTGCGCATCGAGCCCTTGCACCAGAAGATCTACTAGGGCGTCGCCCTTCGAACGAGGCGATTGCTCGCCCGAGACCGCCGCAACCCGCAGCATCGCTGCGCGTTCTGCCGCCATGTCCAGCTTCGCGCCATCGCATGCATCGCCCGCCGATTCGGCGCCTCGCATCGCCGTCATCCTCATGGCGGTTCTGCAGATCCTGACGCCGGTGCTTCCGTCGCTGGGGATCGGTGAGCCGATCGGTTCCCAGTCCGATGCGGTCCGGACGCTGATCACGCCGGCAGGCTGGGCGTTTTCGATCTGGGGCCTGCTCTACCTCGGCTCGATGCTGTTCGCGATCTACCAGGCGCTTCCGGGGCAGCGGAACGATGCGCTGGTAGCGCAACTGCGTTGGCCCGCAGCCGGGGCGTTCCTGGGCAATGCCCTTTGGGCTGCCTACACGCAGGTTGCCGGGCTGACGGTGATCTCGGTGGCGATCATCGTCTGTACGCTGCTGTGCCTCCTCACCGCCTATCGCCGCATTTCCGATTGGAAGCCGCGCTTCACGACCGGCCAGCGCTGGCTTGCGGTTCTGCCGCTGAGTGCGCTCGCTGCCTGGCTGACCGCGGCGACCATCGTGAACATCGCGGCGGCGCTGCGCTTTCACGGGGTGGAGCTCGAAAACGGTGCGGTGGTGACGGCGCTGATCGTGCTGGTGGGTGGCATCATCGCCGCAGCGGCGCTGATCCGCGGCTGGGGCAACCCGCCCTTTGCGCTCGTATTTCTCTGGGCGCTCGCCGCCATCTATGCCTCCGGCGGGCAGCAGGCCGGCGTCGTCGCCGCCTCCACTGCGGCCGCCGCGCTGCTCGTCGTCGCTGGTGCTCTGCTTGGTCTACGGCGTACTGGCGCTTCTCGCTGGTTCGGGTAAGTTCTTGTGGGAACGACTTTCCGGTAAGCCGAACGCCGCAAGAAGCCTTGTGCAGGGAAGCTCCGTGAACCGAAGGTGAGGAGGTACCGTCTGCCATGAGGCCGAGCGACGCACTCAGATATACCGGAAGGGCGCTTTCGCTGGCCCTGCTCGCGACCGGCTCCGCAGCATATGCCCAGGAGGAGAGCGAGGAACGCGCTCCGTGGAGGACGCGGATCGCACTGGGGCCTCAGCTCGTGCCGAGCTTTCCGGGATCCGACTCGGTCAGCGTGCGCCCGCTGATCGACATCGCCCGCGCCCGAGGCGATGACCCGTTCCCGTTCGAGGCGCCGGACGAAGGCTCCGGTCCCATTCTGGCGCGCAGCAACGGATGGCAGTTCGGTGTCGCGTTCGGGTTCGAAGGCGATCGCTCGCGCAACGATACCGACGGGGTGCTGCCCAAGGTCGGCTTCACCGTCGAACTCGGCGGCTTTGTGCAATATGAGGTGGCGCCAGCGTTCCGCCTGCGGACCGAGTTCCGGCAGGGTCTGGGCGGCCATGAAGGGCTGATCGGCACCGTAAGCGCGGACTATGTCGCGCGCGACGGCGACCAGTGGCTGTTCTCCCTGGGGCCGCGCGCCACCTTCGCCAACGGTCGCTACCACCGCGCATACTTCGGCATCAGCGAGGAGACCGCGGCAACGACGGGGCTGCCCGCGTACGACGCGGAGGGCGGCTTGCAATCGGTAGGGGGGACGGCCGGCCTCATCTTCCAGGTGACCCCACGCTGGGGGCTTTACAGCTACGCCAAGTACGACCGTCTGGTGGCGGATGCCGGCCGCTCCCCGGTCGTGCGCAACTTCGGCTCGCGCGACCAGCTGTCGGGCGGACTCGCCGTGAGCTACACCTTCCGATAAGCCGGGGCGGCTGACGGACGCGGCATTGCCGCAGTTCGTCCAGCCGGCCTCCGGCGATGCATCGCCCGCACCTTCCATTAAGGCTTTCGCGGGAAGGTGCCGGGCATGCACCGTTCAGGATCAGGGGAGAGGCCCACCGGATTGTCTTGCGCCGAGGCAGGCGCAGATTGTAACGGGCCCCGCCCGCCTCGGAGTTCCCTTCATTCCCCAGATTGCCGCCCTGCCGTATCGTTCCGAAGGTCCCGCCAGGGACGCGTCCGTGCGCGTCCTGCTGGTCACTTCGCGCGAGACCAAGCGGTGGGTGATCCCGAAGGGCAACCTGGACAAGGGCGAGGCGCCGCATGCCGGCGCCGCGCGGGAGGCGGAGGAAGAGGCCGGTGTTCTCGGCCTCGTCTGCCCGACATCCCTGGGATCGTATCGCTATCGCAAGCGGCGGCGCAACGGCGCCTCGCTGATGATCGACGTCGAGGTGTTTCCGCTGGCGGTCAGCCAGGAACTCGACAGCTGGAAGGAACAGTCGGAGCGCGAGCGCCGCTGGTTCAGCTTGCCCGAGGCTGCGGCCGCGGTCGAGGAGCCGGACCTGCGCGAACTGATCCGTTCCTTCGGGCCTTCGGAAATGAAAGCAGCAATACGGCGCACCGATCTGCTCAGCACGGTGGCCGAAAAGTCTAAGGTGAATCGCATGTTCGGATGGTTTCAACGGCTGCTTCCGAAGACCGGAAATTTCTTCGATATGTTCGAGGCGCATGCCCGGACCGTAACGGCGGGTGCCGATGCCCTCGCGCGGCTGCTGCAGGACGGCAATCGTGACCACATCCAGGAGGTGATCGAGCGCGAGCACGACGCCGACGACATCATCCGCGAGGTGCTGCGCACCGTGCGCGAGACCTTCCTGACGCCGTTCGATCGCGGCGCGATCATCAGCCTGATCGGCTCGATGGACGACGCCATCGACGAGATGCAGGCAGCCGTGCAGGCGATCGACCTCTACGAGGTCACCGAGTTCGAGCAGGAGATGAAGGACATGGCGGCGATCATCGTCGACGCGTCCCGGATCACGGCAGAGGCGATGCCGCTGCTGCGCGACCTTGGAAGCAATGGCGGGCGTCTTCACGAACTGACCGAACGCCTCGTCCGCATGGAAAGCCACGCCGACGAGATCCACACGGCGGGGCTGAAGCGCGCGTTCAAGGAACTGGGGCCGGAGGATGCGCTGCGCTTCTCGGTCCAGCGCGAGATCTACAAGCATCTCGAGCGCATCGTCGACGCGTTCGAGGACGTGGCGAACGAGATCGACGGCATCGTCGTCGACCACGCCTGACGCACCCCCATGCACGAACTTGCCCTGCCGCTGCTGATCGGGTTGATCCTGGTCGCGCTTGCGTTCGACTTTTTGAACGGCCTGCATGATGCGGCGAACTCGATCGCGACCGTGGTGGCGACGCGGTTGCTGCGTCCTGTCCACGCCGTCGCTTTTGCCGCGGTGTTCAACTTCGCCGCCTACTTCCTGACCATCGCTTTTCCGGCGCTGCACAAGGTCGCCGACACGATCGGCCAGGGGCTGATTGACAAGGACCTGATCACGCCGGCGGTGGTGTTCGGGGCACTCGTCGGCGCCATGTTCTGGAACGTCGTAACCTGGCTGAAGGGGCTGCCCTCCTCGTCCAGCCATGCGCTGGTCGGCGGCATGATCGGCTCGGGCGTCGCCCATGCCGGCATGACCGGCATCCAGTGGACCGGCCTCAACAAGACGCTGATCGCCATCGTGCTGTCGCCGACCATCGGCATGATCCTGGCGATGCTGGTGATGCTGATCACGAGCTGGCTGTTCGCGCGTGCCACCTCGCGCAATGCGGAGCGGTCGTTCCGGGTCCTGCACCTTCTCTCGTCCGGCGCCTATTCGCTCAGCCACGGGCTGAACGATGCGCAGAAGACGATGGGGATCATCACCGTGCTGCTCTACTCGACCGGCTATCTGCACGGCGCGTTCGAGGTGCCGCACTGGGTAGCGATCAGCTGCTACATCGCGATCGCGCTCGGTACGCTGACGGGTGGGTGGAAGATCATCGAGACGATGGGCTCGCGCATCACCAAGCTGTCACAGCACCAGGGGTTCAGCGCCTCCCTGGCCGGCTCGATCGTGCTGTTCTGCGCCTCGTTGCTCGGTATTCCCGTGTCGACGACCCACACCATCACCGGCGCGGTGATCGGCGCGGGGACTGCGCGGCGCGCCTCGGCCGTCCGCTGGGGCGTGGCGAGCAGCGTGGTCGTCGCCTGGGTCATCACCATCCCGGCGTCGGCCGCGGTGGGTGCGCTCTTCTACCTCCTGACGCGGCTGTTCTGAACGACAGCCGCGCTTACCGCGGCAAGCGCGCGTCGAGCGCCTCAGCGACGGCACGCATGCCGTCGCGGTTGGGGTGGTACGGAACCGGACCTTTCCCCTCTGCTGCATAGCCGCTCGTCCAGGGTTCCGCGTCGCAGACGTCGTGTTCGCGCGACAGTGCGGAGGCGCGGACCAGGCCGGCGCCCGCCCGGCTCGCGGCTGCGGCGGTGGCCTCCTCCAGGTGGCGCGCCGTCCTCCGCAGCATTTCGGCCTGCTCCGGCGAGACCGGGGTTCCCGCACAGGGCTGACCGTCCGGCAGCAGGCTGAGATAGTCGACAAACACCAGCCTGGCACCCGGTGCGCGCCGATGCACCTCGGCGGCGATGCGATCGAAGCTCTGCGCGAGCCGCTCCCATGCCTCGTTCGTCGGCGGCTGAATCTCGCGCCCGGCCGAGGCGTTCATCAGGCTGCCGACATAGTTCACGTCGTTGCCGCCGATCGTGACCGTCACCAGCGCCGTGTCGGGCGTGAGCGCGTCCAGCTGCGCCGCCAGTTCGTTCCAGGGGCCCAGGATGTGCGCCGTGGTAGCGCCCGAGCAGGTGACGTCGACCAGCGTCAGCCCGCGCATGCGGGCGAACTGGTGCGCGTAATTGTTCGTCGATCGGCCGCAGCGGGCGGCAGGCGTGGCGACGCGCTCGGGGATACCGGGGCCGGCCGCAAAGGAACTGCCCATCGCGACATAGCGGGCGCCCGCGCCGAGAGTGGGCGGGACAGGCGCATGCGCGCACCCGGCGACTGCCGCCAGAGGCAATGCGCATCCGAGCCAGCGGTCGATCAAACGGCGCATGATCCTCTCCTTCTCTGATGCGGAGGGTAGCGGCCCCGCCGAGAGGCATGCAACCTTTCCCACGGGCACCCTTGACGTTCATGATACAAGGTATCATCTCCCGCGCTCGTTGGCGTTGAGGTGCAAGCATGGAACGACAGATGGCCGCGCGGCGGCAGCAATGGCTGGACGGCGCAGCGATGGGGGCATCGCTGCTCTGCCTGGCGCACTGCTTGCTGCTGCCCGTCCTGATCGTCGCGGTCCCGATGCTCGCCGCCTTCCTGACGCTGCCGGAGAGCTTCCACGCGCTTGCCTTCGCCTTCGCAGTGCCGACGAGTGCAGTGGCGCTGGGGCTGGGGTTCCGCCGCCACCGCCACCCGCTGCCGCTGGTGATTGCCGCGCTCGGGTTGCCGCTGCTGGGTGCCGGCGCGTTCCTGCCCACCGGACCCGTGGTGGAGACGGCGCTGAGCGTCGCCGGTGCGCTGCTGTTGGCCCTGGGTCACGGCTGGAACTGGCACGCGAGTACCCGCCCGCCTGCCATCGCCGGCTGAGCTAGAGCAGCACCGCATCCTTCGGGAGGAGCGGCGGCGGCAGATCGGTCCGTCCCACGGCTGCCAGCAGTTCCCGCTCCACCGTGCGGACGAGGGCGTCCAGCGGCAGGTCGTTCGTCTCCTGCCCGAACGGGTCCTCCATCTCGTCACCCAGGGCGTCGAGCCCGAAGAAGGTATAGCAGACCACCAGCACGACCAGCGGGGTCCACCAGCCGAGCGATTGCGCAAGCGCGAAGGGCAGCAGCAGGCAGAAGGTATAGGCCGTGCGATGGAGGAGCAGCGAATAGGCGTAGGGCAGGGGCGTCGCCTTGATGCGCTCGCATCCGGCCTGCACCTGGGCGAGGCCGGTCAGCGGCTGTTCCAGCACCGAGTAGCGGATGTCGGTGATATGGCCGTCCTGCACCAGCCGGCTGCATGCGCGCCCGACCGACCGCAAGGCCGCATCGGTCGGGTTCGGCTGGTCTGCCCAGTCCTTCCCGTCAGACCAAGGGACGATCGCGGCCGCTTCGGGCTTGCCGCGAAGGCGCGCTGCCAGACCGTGGCTGAACCCCACGAGCCCCATCAGCAGCGGCGTTCGGATCTCCGGTGCAAGGTGCGCGGTCTGGCGGGCGAAGGTGCGAACCTCGATGATCAGCTGGCCCCAGAGCTTCCGACCTTCCCACCAGCGATCGTAGCACGCATTGTTGCGGAAGCTCATGAAGATCGAGAGCGCGAGGCCGATCAGGGTGAAGGGGATTGCACCAAGCTGCGCGAGCACGGCTGGCGTGCGTGCGGCGAGCAGCACGGCGGCGCTGGCGATCAGCAGCATCGCCGCCAGGCGAGGGGCGATGCTGCCGATGATCGATCCGCGGACGCGAAACAGGATATCCCACAGCGTGGGCCGGCGAAGGACGATCATGGGCGATCCTCAGGAACGATCCCCGCCGGTTCCGCCATGCGCCTGAGTCGGTGCAAGCCCCTCGTCAACGGCCGTAGATGCGGTCGAGCACCTCGGCACTGCGCACCAGTTCTTCCGCATCCTCTGTGAAGCGGGGCGAGCGGGCCAGGCCCTCGGCCCAGTCCGCGCCGGCGCGACCGCCCCACGCGTCCGGTGCCTCCGCAAGCAGGTGCCGTGTGGTGCCCTCGAATCGTTCGGCGCGGAAGTCGTAGAAGGAGCCGTTGAGGTTGCGCAGCGCCGCGGCCCCGCCGGTGCCGTAGAAGCTCGCGTCGATCACCGCGTCCTGCCCGGCGGGCAGACGCCAGGAGCAGGCGAGGCGTACCACCGTACCGCCCGCCAGCACCAGCGTGGCGACGGCATAGTCCTCCACCTGGCGATCTGGATCGGCGAGGGGGTGCCCCCCGCTCGACAGGTGAGACGTGACCTCCCGCACCTCCGGAAAACCGAGCGTCCAGAGCGCCAGGTCGACCAGGTGCACCCCCAGGTCCATCACGCAGCCGCCGCCCGACAGCGCGGGATCGTAGAACCACGGCTTGTCCGGGCCATAGGCGTTGTGAAAGGTGAGGTCGATCGCGTGGACATGGCCGAGCGCGCCGTCGCGCACCAGCGGCGCGATCTGCTGCATGCCGGCCGTGAACCGGTAGGAGAAATCCACCGACAGCAGCCGGTCGGCTCGCCGCGCGGCATCGACCACGGCGCGTGCCTCGGCGGCGCTGCGGCCGAGCGGCTTCTGGCAGAAGACGGCGCAGCCGGCTTCCAGTGCCTCGATCGACTGGCTGGCGTGAAGCGCGCTGGGGCTCGCGATCACCACACCGTCGAGACCGAGCGCCAGCATCGCGCCGAGCGAATCGACCACCGCTGCATCCGGCGCGAGCTTCTGCGCCTCCGCCACCATCTCGGGTGAGGGATCGCTGATCGCCGCTGCCTCGACCACGCCGGTGGCGAGCATCGCCTCCATGCGGTGACGGCCGATCCAGCCGACGCCCAGGAAGCCGAGCTTCGGGCGGATCATGCGGCGTCTCCGAACGTCACCAGCGCCTTCACGAAGCCGTCGGGCTTGTCGCGGGTCGCGAGCAGCGCCTCGTCCAGCCGGTCGAGCGGATAGCGGTGGGTATAGAGCGGCGTCGGGTCGAGCCGGCCGGAGGCCACCGCCTCCGCGGCTTCCCGCAGACCGCGCAGGTTCACCGCTGGGTCGCGCTCGTGCGCGCTGGCGATGTCGATGCCCTTCCAGTTCCACATCTGCATGTTGACCTGGCGGGGACCGTCCTGGTGATAGCCCGCGATCACCAGCCGGCCGCCCTCGCGCACCAGCTCGCCCGCCAGATCGAGCGGCCACTGCTTGCCGACGCATTCGATCACCCGGTCGCAGCCGCGCCCGTCGGTGAGGCGCTTCACGTCCTCCAGGATGCGCCAATGGTCATCCATGACGATCGTCTCGGCCGCGCCATAGTGACGGGCGAGATCGAGCGAGGACTGGCGCCGCGAGATCGCGATCACCCGTGCACCCGCCTCGGTCGCCAGCCGCGTCAGCACCGCGCCGAGGAAGCCGATCCCCACGATCGCCACCGTCTGTCCCGCCTGCACGTCCGCGCGGCGGAAGATGTTGAACGCGCAGCCCAGCGGCTCGCCGGGGAAGGGCTTGCCGGCCAGCGCCTCCGGCAGCTTCACCAGCGCACCGACGTCGGCAACATCATATTCGGCGTAGCTCTTGCCCGACAGCATCGCCACGCGGTCCCCGATCGCAATGCCGGTGACGTCCGGGCCGAGCGCGTCGACGATGCCCCAGCCTTCATGCCCCATGCCGCCCGGCTCTCCTGGGAACTGGGACCAGGGTTGCCCCTCGAACGGCTCGACGTTGGAGGCGCAGACGCCGCAGCCCTCCAGCTTCACCCGGACCTGGCCTGCGCCAGGCTCGGGCAGGGCGACCTGCTGCAGTTCCATGGTGGCGGGCGCGGCGAGCACCGCCGCGCGCATCGTCTCGGTCATCGTCATTCCTGGTTGGATATAGGATCAGGCGCGCATTTCGAGCGCGGGCTCGGCCGCCGCCTGGATGCCGCCCGCGGGGGCATAGCGGTCGATCATCCACGCACAGAAATCGGCGAACTGCTGCGGCTCGTACGGCGGGCTGGTGTGATGCTTGCCCGGCCCCAGATGCTCCGGCGTGAAGCAGAAGGTGACGGTCACGTCGAAGTCGGCGATTGCCTCCATCTGCCGGTCGAACCAGTCGAGCGCGTTGGGGCGGAAGCTGTCCGCCCAGCTGAGGCCCGTGCGCAGCTTCTTGGTACCAAGCCGCTTCATCCAGGCGACCGCCTCGTCCAGGCGCGGATCCTCGAAATGGAACCACTGCATCAGCCCCATCTCGGAGGCCACCTTGGCATAGTCGTCGAGCGCGGGCTTGGGGGTGCCGTCTTCGCGGATGAGCCCCATGTAGAAATGGCGGTAGTAGCTCGACCCTTCCGCCTCGCGGTGGCGGGTGGTGGCGCCCCAGCTCTGCGGCAGGTCGTAGAGCGAATACCAGAAGATGCGCGGCACGCGGCCGATCAGAAGCTCGGCGGTCCGGTTGACGCCGAACACCTGCACCTCCTCCGCCCCGAACGATCCGACGCCGACCTCGGTCACCCAGATCGGCTTGTCCGTCACCGCCTCGATCTCGGCGATCTTTTCGGGCCAAGCGTGAATCGGCCACAGGTTCCAGTCGAGCGGAAAGCCGTGCACCGCGACCGCATCGACCGCGTCGAGCACGCCGCGCGCTTCCATCCGCTGCACCCAGGCCGGATCGATCGGCGACATGCCCCCGAGCACGCGCGTGATCGCCGGATTGATCGCCTGGATCGCATTGCCTGCCCGGACCATCGTGTCGGCAAAGATTGCCCATTCGGGGTCGAGCTCGGGATCCCAGTGCGACTTGTTGTTCGGCTCGTTCCAGAGCATCGCGGCTTCGATCACTTGCTTCCCCCCTGTTCCGGCCCGCGGGCCGGGTAGACTGCCGCAGGGCCGTATTCCGCATAGGGAACCGGCGCCACGCGGCACAGATAGACGTCACGCTCCGGGCGTGCCTCGACGGTGAAGCCGGACGCCCGCAGCATCGCCTCCGAGGCGGCATGGTTGGGTGCCCACCAGTTAGTCCAGTCGTGCGCATATTCGCGCTCGATGAAGTGCATCTTGGGATAGCCCGGATCGTCGAAATAGGCGGGCGCATCATAGGTGCCCGGCACATAGAAGGGGTGATCCTCCGGCACCTCGCACACCTCGTCCGACCCGCGCTGCAGCGTCTGGAACAGCATCATGTCGCGGGCGACATGCTCGCGGATGAGGTCGAGTGCCAGCAGCGGATGGCGCAGGTGGTAGAGCACGCCCATGAAGATCACGAGGTCGAACTTCTCGCCCAGCGACGCCACGTCATAGACCGACAGCTTGGCGAACTCGACGCCGGTGAAGCCCAGCGCTTCGGTGGCGAGCCGTGCCTGCGCCAGGTAGCGCTCGTCGCTGTCGATGCCGAGCACCCGCGTCGCGCCGCGCCGCTTCATCTCCACCGAGTAGAAGCCGGCGTTGCAGCCGATGTCGAGCACGGTCTTGCCCGTCATGTCCTCCGGCAGGGCAGGACCGAAGCGCTCGAACTTGAACCGGGGATAGTCGCCCAGGAAATGCTCGGGCGCAGTCTGGATGCCGCTCCCTAAGTCGATGTTGTGGAACCAGGGCGCGAGCCGCGCCACTTCCTCGCGGAGCCGGTCGGTCGGCATCTTGGTCATTGCGGCACCTCGTTGAGCGTGACGATGCGGCCCTGGCCTCCTGCCAGTGCCAGCGTGGTAAGCGAGCCCGGCGCACAATCGAACGCGAGCAACCGATCGAGGCTGAGCCCCAGGACCTGCGCGGCCACGCCGCGGATGATGTCGCAGTGACTGACGCAGAGGGTCGTGCCGCCGTCGCCTTCGAGCGAGGCGATGTGCGCCGTCGCACGCGCGACGGCCGCCGCCATCGTCTCCCCACCTGGCGTAGAGGCGGTCGCCCGCTCCGCGTTCCAGCGGTCCCATTCCGCATCGCCATCAAGGCTGTCGAAGCTGCGTCCGGTCCAGGCGCCGAAGTCGACCTCGTCCAGCGCGTCCACCGGGATCACGGGCAGGCCGTGGCGGGCGGCGACGATCTCCGCGGTCTCCCGCGTGCGGCGGCGGGGGCTGGCGTGGATCGCGCGGAGCGACGTGGAGGCGAGACGGTCCGCCAAGCGCTCCGCTTCTGCGCGGCCCGCGGCGTTGAGCGCGATCTCCGACCGGCCGCTCAGAACCGCGCCGACCTCATCATGGCTTCCGTGACGCGCGAGAAGGACGGTCGCGCTCAATGCGCGCCCGTGAAAGGCAGGATCAACATAGATGCTGCAATCGCATCGCGTCCCCCTTTGGTTCCCCGCTCCGGGAAAAATGTTTCCAGCCCGGAATGATTTTCGGGAACAAAGATGAAGAAGAAGCGCTTCTTCTTCCGGGTCGCAAGCCATTGAACAGGCTTGGGACGGTCAAGTCAACGCAGGCACGGCTGGGGGATGCAGCCGATGTCGAGGGCGGGAGGAAGAATGGAACGAGTTCTCATCACCGGGGGGGCGGGATTCATTGGGCGCTTCGTCGCGGACGAACTGCTGGCACGCGGCAACGAAGTGCGGGTCCTCGATAGCCTGATCGAGCAGGTCCATGGCGCGACCGACGGCTCGCAGATGCTCAACAAGGAAGCCGAGCTGATCCGCGCCGACGTGCGCGACAAGGATGCGGTCCTGAAGGCGCTCGACGGCGTCGACAGCGTCGTCCACCTGGCGGCCGAAGTCGGCGTCGGCCAGTCGATGTACGAGGTCGAGCGCTACACCTCCACCAACGATGTCGGCACCGCGGTGCTGTTCGAGGCGCTGATCGACAAGCCGGTCCGCCGCGTCGTCACCGCCTCGTCGATGAGCATCTATGGCGAAGGCCTCTACCGCGACGCCGATGGCGAACTGGTCGAGAACGCCGAGCGCAAAACGTTGAAGGACGGCCAGAAGAATTGGGAGCCCACCGACGCGCAGGGCCGCCCGCTCAGCCCCGTCGCGACCCCGGAGTGGAAGCGCCCGAACCTCGCGTCGATCTACGCGCTCAACAAATATGTGCAGGAACGCACGACCCACATCATGGCCGAGCCCTATGGCATCGAGGGCGTGTGCCTGCGGCTGTTCAACGTCTATGGTCCCGGCCAGGCGCTGTCGAACCCCTACACCGGCGTGCTCGCGATCTTTGCGTCGCGCTTCCTCAACGGCCAGTCGCCGCTGATCTTCGAGGACGGCGAGCAGCGCCGCGACTTCGTCCATGTCAGCGACGTGGCACGCGCCTTTGCCGACGCGCTGGTGCTGCCGCAGGCAGTGGGCGGCACGTTCAACATCGGCTCGGGCAACCATCGCTCGGTCAAGGAAGTGGCCGAGGAACTCGCCAAGGCGATGGGCAAGAACGACCTGACCGCCGAAGTGGTGGGCAAGGCGCGCATCGGCGATATCCGCCATTGCTTCTGCGACACGACGCTGGCGGCCGAGAAGCTCGACTTCCGCGCGAAGCAGGACTTCCAGCAGGGCCTGGCCGAACTCGCGGAGTGGGTGGCGCAGCAGACCGCCCAGGACCGCGTCGAGCAGATGCGCTCCGAATTGGAGAAGCGGGGCCTGGTGGCATGACGGGCGAGGGGAACGCTGCGGCGGACCCGCGGCCGATCCTGGTCACTGGCGGCGCGGGCTTCATCGGATCCAACCTCGCCGATCGTCTGGCCGGCGAGGGGCATCGCGTGCTCGTCTATGACGCGCTGTCGCGGGCGGGGGTGGACACCAACCTCGCCTGGCTGCAGCAGCGCCACGGCGACCGCATCGACTTCCTGCACGCCGACATTCGCGACGAGGCGCGGCTGGCGGATGCCGCCGCCGGGGCCAAGGCGGTGTTCCACCTGGCGGCACAGGTGGCGGTGACCACCAGCATGGTCGATCCGCGCGACGACTTCGCCATCAACATCGCCGGTACGCTCAACCTGCTCGACGCGATCCGCACCCGGTCGCCGGAGACGCCGGTGATCTTCGCGTCCACCAACAAGGTCTACGGCGACCTCGCCGACCTGGAGTTCGCGCTGGAGGACGACGCCTATCGCCCGGTGGACGCAGAGGTGCGTGCGCACGGCATCGGCGAGGCGCGCCCGCTCGACTTCCACACGCCCTATGGCTGCTCCAAGGGGGCGGCCGACCAATATGTGCTCGACTATGCCCGCAGCTTCGGCCTGAAGACCGCGGTGCTGCGGATGAGCTGCATCTACGGTCAGCGCCAGATGGGTACCGAGGACCAGGGGTGGGTCGCCCATTTCCTGATCCGCGCGCTCGAGGGCAAGCCGATCACGCTCTACGGCGACGGGCATCAGGTCCGCGACATCCTCGACGTGTCGGACGCGGTGGATGCCTATGTCGCGGCATGGCGCAACATCGATGCGGTTGCGGGGCAGGCGTTCAACCTGGGCGGCGGCCCGGACAATGCGATCAGCTTGCGCCAGCTGCTGGCCTATATCGGCGAAGTGCTCGGCCGTGATGTCGACCTGAGCTTCTCCGACTGGCGCGCCGGCGACCAGCGCTATTTCGTCGCGGACACGCGCAAGGCGCAGGCCGCGCTGGGCTTGGGCAAGCGCGTCGATTGGCACGACGGCGTCGCCCGGCTGGCCCGCTGGCTGGCGGAGGCGCGCGGCATCAATGCGCCCATCGGCGTCCCGGCGGCGGATGCCTCGGCAGGGGCTGCTTGATGGCGGCGCGGATCCTGATCACCGCCGATGCCGTGGGCGGTGTCTGGCAATATGCGACCGATCTCGCCTGCGCGCTCTCCCCGCTCGGCTTCGCGCCGACCGTGGCGGTGCTCGGGCCGGAGCCGAATGCCGCGCAGCGCGCGCCGGTGGAGGCGGCGGGTATCCCGCTGATCGAGACCGGGCTGCCGCTCGACTGGCTGTGCGACGGCCCCGTGCCGGTGCGCGAGGCTGGCGAGGCATTGGCGAAGCTGGTTCGGGAACAGGGCTTCGATCTCGTTCACTGCAACATGCCGACGCTGGCGGCGAGCGGCGCGTTCGGCGTGCCGGTGGTCGCGGTGGCGCATGGCTGTCTCGCCACCTGGTGGGACGCCGCCAATGGCACCAAGCTGCCGCCGGACTATCGCTGGCAGCGCACGCTGACCGAACAGGGTTTCCGCGCGGCCAGCCGTGTGGTGGCGCCGACCGCAGCGTTCGCCGCGGTGATCCAGCGCACCTATGGCCTCACCGACCTGCCGCTCGCCGTCCACAACGGCCGCCGGCCGCTGTGTGTGGGCAAGGGCGAGCCCGTCGACTGCGTGTTCACCGCCGGCCGGCTTTGGGACCAGGTCAAGCAAACGCGTCTGCTCGACCGCGTGGCCGCCCGGCTGCCGGTGCCGTTCCACGCGGCCGGCGCCCTGGTTGGCCCGCATGGCGAGCAGGTGCCCGCCGACCATCTCGAGCCGCTCGGGCTGTTGAGCGAGGCGGAACTGGCCGAGTGGCTCGTCCAGCGACCGATCTTCGTCTCTGCCGCTCGGTTCGAACCGTTCGGGCTGGCGGTGCTGGAGGCGGCGGCTGCCGGCTGTCCGCTGGTGCTCGCCGACCTGCCGACCTTCCGCGAGCTGTGGGACGGCGCGGCCGTCTTCGTGGCGCCACAGGACGAGGACGGCTTCGTCGCCGCGATCGAGGCGGTCCGCGCCGATCCCGCGCGCCGCACTGCGTTGGGCGAGGCCGCGCAGGCGCGCGCCGCCCGCTACACGCCGGCGGCAGTTGCGCGCGACATGGCCGCGCTCTACCGCGACCTGCTCGAACCCGGCGCAACCCTCACGCGGAGTGCCGCGGCATGAAGATCGCCTATTTCACCCATTCGCTGCTGTCGTGCTGGAATCACGGCAACGCGCATTTCCTGCGCGGCGTGCTGCGGGAGCTGATCGCGCGCGGCCACGACGTCCGCACGCTGGAGCCGGAGGGCAATTGGAGCCTCGCCAACCTGCTCGCCGACGGCGGTGACGCAGGGCTGGAGCCCTATCGCACCGCCTATCCGGAGCTGTCGTCGGAGAGCTTTGCGCCCGGCACCGATCCGGCCGAGCTGGTCGGTGATGCCGAGCTGGTGATCGTCCACGAATGGAACGACCCCGCGCTGGTTGCCGCCATCGGCGACCTGCGCAAGCGCGGCGGGCGCTTCACGCTCTTGTTCCACGACACCCATCACCGCGCCGTCAGCGATCCCGACGCGATCCGCGCCTTCGATCTTTCCGGCTACGACGGCGTGCTCGCGTTCGGCGAGACGCTGTCGGAGGTCTATCGCCGCTGGGGCTGGGAAGGGCGCGTCTGGACCTGGCATGAGGCCGCCGACACGCGCCACTTCCACCCGCCGGTGCACGAGGGCACCCGCGAGGGGCTGGTGTGGATCGGCAACTGGGGCGACGGCGAGCGCACGCAGGAGCTGGAGGACTTCCTCTTCCGCCCCGCCAATGCCGCCGGCCTGCCGCTCGACATCTACGGCGTGCGCTACCCGGACGAGGCCAAGGCGATGCTCGCCTCGCACGGCGCGCGCTATCGTGGCTGGGCACCCAATGCGAAGGCACCGGAGATCTTCGCCCGGCATCTCGCCACTGTGCATGTGCCGCGCCGCTACTACGCGACCATCCTGCCCGGCATCCCCACCATCCGCGTGTTCGAGGCGCTTGCCTGCGGGCTGCCGCTGGTGTCCGCGCCATGGGAGGATGCGGAGGGGCTGTTCCGCCCGGGCACCGACTATCTCGTCGCCCGCGACGGCGCCGAGATGACCCGCCACTTGACGGCGTTGCGCGACGATCCGGACCTGCGGGCGAGCCTCGCCGCCGCCGGGCTGGAGACGATCCGCGCCCGCCACACCTGCGCCCACCGCGTCGACGAGCTGCTCGCCGTCGTCGCGAGCCTCGGCGCCCCGCAAGTTGAGAGGAACGTGGCGTGAAGATCGCCTTTTACGGATCAAGCCTGGTGTCGTCCTATTGGAACGGCGCCGCCACCTATTACCGCGGCATCCTGCGAGATCTGGCGCAGCGCGGCTACCAGATCAGCTTCTACGAACCCGACGCGTTCGACCGGCAGAAGCACCGCGACATCGACGCACCCGACTGGGCCCGCTCGATCGTCTATCCGGCGACGGAAGAGGCGATGCGCGGCGTGCTTGCCGAGGCGGCGGACGCGGACATCGTCGTCAAGGCGAACGGCGTGGGTGTGTTCGACCGCGAACTGCTGGAGGGCATCGTCGAGCATGCCGCGCCGCACGCGCTCAAGATCTTCTGGGACGTCGACGCCGCCGCCACGCTGGACGAAATGCGCGCCGACGCGGACCATCCCGTGCGCCGCGCGCTTCCGGATCTCGACGCGGTGTTCACCTATGGCGGCGGTCCGCCGGTCGTGAACGCGTACAAGGGTTTCGGCGCCGCCGACTGCGTGCCGGTCTACAACGCGCTCGACCCGACGACCCATTTCCCGGTCGAGCCCGACCCGCGCTTCGCCTGCGACCTCGCCTTTCTCGGCAATCGCCTGCCGGACCGAGAGGCACGCGTGGAAGAGTTCTTCCTGAAGGCCGCGGCCGCGCTCCCCGAGCAGCAGTTCCTGATCGGCGGCAATGGCTGGGAGACCAAGGCCATGCCCGGCAACGTCCGCCATCGCGGTCACGTCTATACGGCCGAGCACAATGCCTTCAACTGCACCCCGCGTGCGGTGCTGAACGTGGCCCGCGACAGCATGGCAAATGTCGGCTTCTCGCCCGCGACCCGCGTGTTCGAGGCGGCGGGCGCTGCCGCCTGCCTTATCACCGACGCGTGGGAAGGCATCGAGCAGTTCCTGGTGCCCAACGAGGAAGTGCTGGTCGCGCGCGACGGGCAGGATGTGGCGGACCATCTCGCCGCGCTCACGCCCGAGCGGGCGGAGGCGATCGGCCAGGCGGCGCTCAAGCGCGTGCTCGCCGAGCACACCTACACGCTGCGCGGCGCGCAGGTGGACCAGCTGTTCCAGGCCCATGCCGAGCGGCAGCGGGAAGTCGCATGAAGCTCGTCGTCCTCGGCCTCTCGCTGTCGTCTTCCTGGGGCAACGGCCATGCCACCACCTTCCGCGCGCTGCTGAAGGCCTATGCCGCGCGCGGGCACCACATCCTGTTTCTGGAGCGGGACGTGCCCTGGTATGCGTCGCATCGCGACCACGTCGATCCCGACTATTGCCGGCTGAAATTCTACGCCGATCTGGACGGGCTGGACGCCTGGCGCGAGGAGATCGCGGGCGCCGATGCGGTGATCGTCGGCTCCTATGTGCCGGAGGGCGTAGCGGTCGCCCGCTATGTCCAGCAGGTCGCTGAGGGCGTCACCGCCTTCTACGACATCGACACGCCGGTGACGCTCGCGAAGCTCGAACGCGGCGACTTCGAATATCTCTCGCCAGAGGTCATCCCCGGCTACGACCTCTACCTGTCGTTCACCGGCGGGCCGACGCTGGAGCGGCTCGAGCGCACCTATGGATCGCCGGCGGCGCGTGCCTTCTACTGCTCGGTCGACCCGGCGCTCTACGCGCCGACCGGCACGGAGAAGCGCTGGGACCTCTCCTACCTCGGCACCTACAGCGACGATCGCCAGCCCACGCTGGAGCGGCTGCTGATCGAGCCGGCGCGGGCGCTGCCGCACCGCCGCTTCGTGGTGGCGGGGCCGCAGTATCCCGACAGCATCGACTGGCCGGCGAACGTCGAGCGCATCGACCATCTGCCGCCGTCCGAGCACGCCGACTTCTATTCGGCCTCGCGCTTCACCCTCAACGTGACGCGTGCGGACATGATCGCGGCGGGCTGGTCGCCCTCGGTGCGCCTGTTCGAGGCGGGCGCCTGCGGAACCCCGATCGTGTCGGATCGCTGGGAGGGGATCGAAGACCTGTTCACTCCCGGCCGCGAGATCCTGCTGGCGGACGATGGCGCCGCCGTGATCGCCGCGATCGAAGGGGCGGATGCCGCGGCAATGGGGGAGGCGGCACGCGCCCGCGTGCTGGACGCCCATACCGCTGCGCACCGCGCCGCAGAATTGGAACTGCACCTCACCGAAGCGGCAGCACGACAGGTGCCGCAGTCTGCTTTGGCAGGAGCCGCCTGATGAACGACATAAGGGACAAGAAGGAGCGGAACATGGCGCAGAACGAAGCTGGAGTGGCGCTGGTCGCGGGCGGAGCGGGCTTTATCGGCTCGCACCTCTGCCGGGCGCTGGTGGATCAGGGCTATGAGGTGCTGTGCCTCGACAATCTCCAGACGGCGCGTCCGTCCAACCTGCGGCTGCTGGAGACGCTGCCCAACTTCACCTTCGTGGAAGCGGACATCGTCAACCCGCTGCCCCAGGCGGTGCTCGAACGGGCCGATCGCATCACGCGCATCTACAATCTCGCCTGCGCCGCCTCGCCGCCGCAGTACCAGGCCGACCCCGAGCACACGATGCTCACCAACGTGGTCGGCACCAACCACCTGCTGCGCCTGGCTGAGAAGACCGGCGCGCGCTTCCTGCTCACCTCCACCAGCGAAGTCTATGGCGACCCGGAAGTGCATCCGCAGGCAGAAGGCTATCGCGGCTGGGTGAGCTGCACCGGCCCGCGCGCCTGCTATGACGAGGGCAAGCGCGCTGCCGAGGCGCTGACCTTCGACTATGCCCGCATGAACCGCGCGGAAGTGCGCGTGGCCCGCATCTTCAACACCTATGGCCCGCAGATGCATCCGGACGACGGCCGCGTCGTCTCCAACCTCATCTGCCAGGCGCTGTCGGGCCGCGACATCACCGTTTATGGCGACGGCAGCCAGACGCGCAGCTTCTGCTACGTCTCCGACATGGTCGATGCGCTGATGCGGCTGATGGAAAGCGACATCAATCCGATGGAGCCGGTCAACCTCGGCAATCCGACCGAGTTCACCGTGAACGAGCTGCTGGAAAAGGTGCTGGTCGCGACCGGCGTCGAGGGTCGCGTGACCTACAACCCGCTGCCGCAGGATGATCCGCGCCGACGTCGTCCCGACATCAGCCGCGCGAAGGCCGTGCTCGGCTGGGAGCCGACCGTGCTGCTGGAGGACGGGCTCGCCCGCACCAGCGCCTGGTTCGCGGAAGAACTGGGGGTCGAGCCGGCCCAGCCGGAGATCCAGGAGCCGCTGCGCGCCCGCGCCTGATCCAACTCCTAGAAACGTCGTGCCCCCGCTCCGGCAGTAGCCGGGGCGGGGCGTTTCATATCGGGACCCGGTACGTCGGCGACGAACGTGCAAATCGTAAACGACGCGTTAACCTGTTCCTATGGAACAACGACACGCGCACTCGCCTGTGGCCGTTTCCGGCCCACCGCATCCCTTTCGCCGTGCTCTGGCGGATGCTCGCAAGGCATCGAAGGACGCCAGCAGCGAAGAGGATCTGAAGCTCTTCGTCCTGAGCTTCACCGCCTTCTTCGTCTGCTTCTACACCTTCCTGCTATAGCCGCGCTTGCGGCCTGAAGCGGCGGTTCAGTCGCACGCGCAGTGCAGCTTCCAGGCCAGCCAGGCGGAGAGCACGCACATGCCGGCGACCACCAGCAGCATGTCCTCCGGCGTCACCCCGGCCGCGCTGACGGCGCTCACCACGATTGCGCCGATTGTCATCGCGCCTGCGTTAACGATGTTGTTGGCCGCCACCGTCCGCGCGGTCTGGTCCTTGGTGACCGTGGTGGTCAGGAAGGCGTAGAGCGGCACCACGAACATGCCGCCGGTGACTGCGACGGCAAGCATCGTCAGCAGCAACCCGACCGCGCGCGGCAGCGTGATGAAGTCGTAGAAGCCATACAACGTCCCGGCCGGCGCCTGCACCCAGCCACGCGCCTCCAGCGACAGCGCGATCACGGCGACGCCCATCGCGATCACCGAGCCCGGCGCATATTTCGCCGAGACCTTGCCGCGCAGCAGCGCATTGATGACCACCGAACCGATCGCCACCCCGACCGAGAAGATCGCGATGGTGAGGCTGGCAACCCGCTCGTTGGCGGTGAGCACGTTCTTCACCAGCGGCGGAAAGATCACGATCATCACCGACGCGATCGTCCAGAAGAAGCTGATGGCGAGGATCGCCAGGAACAGCCGCCGGATGTGCATCGTCGCCGCGACCAGCTTCCACGAGGAGGTGATCGGGTTGTAGTTGAGCTTCAGTTCGGCACCCAGCCGGGGGGCCGCGGGCACCATGCGGCCCGTAATCCAGCCGATCACCGCAACCCCGATCACCAGGATCGCGGAAGCCTCGACGGAGATCCATCCTGCGATCACCGTTCCCAGCAGGATCGAGAGATAGGTGCCGGCTTCCACCAGCCCGGTGCCGCCCAGCACCTCATCCTCCTTCAGATGCTGCGGGAGGATCGCGTATTTGATCGGCCCGAAGAAGGTCGAGTGGGTGCCCAGCAGCAGCACGGCGCCCAGCATCATCGCGAGGCCGAGATTGATCCACCCGGCCTGCGCCACGAACACGCCCGCCGCGCCGAAGATCATGATGCCGATCTCGGCCGTCTTCACGATGCGGATGATCCGTGCCTTGTCGCTCGTGTCCGCGAGCTGGCCGGACAGCGCCGAGAGGACGAAGAAGGGGATGATCCCGATCGCCGTCGCCAGAGCGTTGAAATTCTGTTCTGCCTGCGCGTCCGAGAAGATCTGGTAGGTCGCGAACAGCACGATCGCCTGCTTGAACAGGTTGTCGTTGAAGGCACCCAGAAACTGCGTGACGAACAGGGGAAGGAAGCGGCGCTTCCTGAGCAGCCCGAGCGCATTCAGCATCGTGTCGTCAGTACCTTGTGTCGTTGCATCGCGCAGGCTTGATGCCCGTAGCCATAGCCCAGCGTGGCAAGCGGCTTCAATGCGCGATTAAAGCTTCTCCCCGCTCGCGCCCCGGTGCTAGACCCCGGCGGGTGCTGACGCTTCCCAATATCCTCACGCTCTCGCGGATCTTCGCGGTGCCTCTCCTGGTCGCGTTCCTCTGGTGGCCGCAATGGCATGCCGGCTACGCGATCGCCTTCGCCCTCTACTGCCTGATGGGCGTCACCGACTATTTCGACGGGTATCTTGCCCGCTCGAACGGCACGGTGTCGAAGCTCGGGGTCTTCCTGGATCCGATCGCGGACAAGATCATGGTCGCAGCCGTGATCCTGATGCTGGTGGGAACGCGGCACGATACCGCCCTCATCACCGGCATCCACCTCATCGCCGCGCTCGTCATCCTGTTGCGCGAGATCGCCGTGTCGGGCCTGCGCGAGTTTCTTGCGGGGTTGCAGGTCTCGCTGCCCGTTTCCAAGCTCGCCAAGTGGAAGACGACGCTGCAGCTCGTCGCGTTCGGGGCGCTGATCCTGGCCGGTGCGGTCCCGGACATCCTGTGGGTCCGCGCGGTCGGGCTCGCCTGCCTCTGGGGGGCGGCCGTCCTGACCCTCGTCACCGGCTGGGACTATCTGCGCGTCGGCCTCAAGCACATGGACAGCTGATGGCGCTTGCCATGCTCTATTTCGCCTGGGTGCGCGAGACGATCGGGGCGGGGGCGGAGAGCGTCGATCCTCCCGCGGACGTGGGCACGGTCGAGCACCTCATCGACTGGCTCTCGACTCGCAGCCCTGCGCACGCCGAGGCGCTGGCCGATCGCGCGCGGCTGCGTGCTGCGGTCGACCAGCGCTTCGTGCCGCTCGACGCTTCCATCAGCGGAGCCCGCGAAGTCGCGATCTTTCCCCCGGTGACCGGCGGATGATTCGCGCGCTGGTCCAGTTCGAGCCGATCGACCTTGCCGCCACACTCGCGGCGGTGGAGGGCAGCGGTTCCGGCGCGGTCGCGAGCTTCTCCGGCTTCGTGCGCGAGGATGATGGCGTGCGCGAACTGGCGCTCGAGCATTACCCGGGCATGACCGAGGCCGTGTTGCGCGCCCTCGCCGAGGAGGCGGTCGCGCGCTGGCAGCTACACGCGGTGGCCGTGGTCCATCGCGTGGGCCCCATGGCTCCCGGCGAGCGGATCGTGCTGGTGGCAACCGCCGCACCCCATCGCCATGCGGCGCTGGAGGCCTGCGCCTTCCTGATCGACCGGCTCAAGACCGATGCGCCGTTCTGGAAACGCGAGCGTCGCGAAGAAGGTGCGCGCTGGGTCGCAGCCCGCGATGGCGATGCCGGCGCGGCCGACCGCTGGCGCTAGAAAAGGGGGAGGAGGGCGAACCCTCCTCCGAAAAGGTCAGCCGAGCTTCGGCACCAGCACGCCGTTCACGACATGGAAGACGCCGTTCGACTGGTTGACGTCGTAGGTCGTCACATAGGCCTTGGTGCCATTCGCATCCGTCAGCGTGATCGCGCCGTTCTCCAGGCCTGCGGTAAGCGGCTGGCCCGCGACCGTGGTCAGCATCAGCGTGCCGCCGGCGCTTTCGATCTGCTTCTTGAGCGTCACGGCATCGAGCTTTCCCGACACCACATGGTAGTTGAGGATCTTGGCGAGCGTCGCCTTGTTCTCCGGCTTCAGCAACGTGTCCATGGTGCCGGGCGCAAGCCGGCCGAACGCATCATTGTCGGGCGCGAACACGGTGAAGGGGCCGGGGCCGGCGAGTGCCGCATCGACGCCGGCGGTCTTGAGCGCGTTGACCAGCGTCGCCAGGTTCGGCGCTGCGGCCAGGTTCTCGACGATCGGCTTGGTAGGCGCCATCTGCGCGCCGCCGACGGCCGGGTTCGGCTTGGCGGCTGCTGCATCGGCGGGTGCGGCGGTGGTGCCGGGCGCGGCCGGCGTGGTCTGCGGAGCCGTCTGGGGTGCGGGCGTCGCGGTCGTGGTCTGCGCCAGCGCCGGCGCCGCGGTAGCGGCAACGACGGCCAGAGCGGATACGATCGGAAGACGGAACATCAGTTTCTCCTCAACAGGGATGGATTGCGCGACTGCGGCGCAACGCCTGGGGAGGACGATCGGAGCTTCCGGGGCGCATGGTGTCCACCCTGTCGGGATGAGTCGTGGTCAGCGCGCGGTGGAGAGCACCCCCGCGAGCAGTCGGAAGTCGCGCTCGCGCGGGGAGGCGCGGCGCCACACCAGCGCGATCTCGCGCGAGGCCTTGGGGGCGTCGATCTTGCGGGCGACCACCTGCGTATGATCGAGGATGCCGGCATCCACCGCCATCTCGGGCAGCATCGTGTGGCCGAGACCGTTGTCGACCATCTGGACGATGGTGTGGAGCGAGGTGCCCAGCATCGTCGCCCGTCCGCGCAGCTCCGGATGCGGGCAGGCGCGCAGCGCATGGTCCTTCAGGCAGTGGCCGTCCTCCAGCAGCAGCAGGCGGGCGGCGTCGATGTCGTCGGCCACCATCGGCCCGGCTCCGGGACGTGCCTCGCCCTGCGGCACTGCCAGGTAGAGCGGGTCTTCGAACAGCGGCGCCACCTCCACGTCGCCACAGGCAAAGGGAAGGGCGAGCAGCACGCAGTCGGAGCGTCCGTGGTGCAGCGCTTCGCACGCCGCCTGGCTCGGCTCCTCGCGCAGGAACAGCTTGAGGTCGGGATAGTCCTCGCGCAGCCGCGGCAGGATGCGGGGCAGCAGGAACGGGGCGATGGTTGGGATCACGCTCATCCGCATCTCGCCCGACAGCGGCCGCCCGGCGGCACGCGCCATGTCGGCGAGTTCTTCGGCTTCACGAATGACGGTGCGCGCTTTGTCGACGATCGCTTCACCGAGCGGCGTGAAGCGCACGACCCGCCGCGTGCGCTCGACCAGCGTGACGCCGATCAGCGTTTCGAGTTCGCGAATGCCCGCCGACAGGGTAGACTGGGTCACGAACGACGCCTCCGCCGCGCGTCCGAAATGGCCCGCATCGCGCAGCGCGACGAGATACTGGAGCTGCTTCAGGGTAGGCAGATAGGTGGTGCTCATGGCACCGTCTTATCGGCGGTGTCGATCAAGTTCCAGCGATTGAGCGAGCGGAGCGCTGATGCGTCGAACAGGCGTGTCGCGCGTTCCATACCGCGGTTGCTGGAAATTCCGCAGCAGGAGTCCTAAATGGCCTCGAAACGGGGAAGGGACTAGCATGGTCGGCCGGCTCGGCGCGTATCTGGATTCGATCAAGGCCCGGGACCCGGCGCCGCGTTCGCGTGCCGAGATCCTGCTGTACCCGGGTGTCTGGGCGCTCGGCTTTCATCGCATCGCGCACCGCCTGTTCCAGGCGCGGCTGTTCTTCCTCGCCCGCGCGGTGAACCACCTCGCGCGGTTCCTGACGGTGATCGACATCCATCCGGGCGCGAAGATCGGCCGCAACTTCTTCATCGATCATGGCTTCACGGTGATCGGGGAGACGGCGGAGATCGGCGACAACGTCACCATCTACCAGAATGTGACGCTCGGCGGGACGAGTCCCGACAATGGTATCGCCGGCAAGCGGCACCCGACCATCGGCGATGGCGTGATCATCGGCTCTGGTGCGCAGGTGCTGGGACCGATCCAAGTCGGCGCGCGTGCACGGGTCGGCGCCAACGCCGTCGTCACGCGCGACGTGCCGGAAGGGGCGGTGATGGTCGGCATCCCGGCGCGGCCGACCCTGGTCGACTCCACCGCCTACCAGCGCGACTTCGTGCCCTATGGGACCCCCTGCCGCGAACTGCAGGACCCGCAGGCGCAGAAGATCGAGACCCTGCGCTGCGAGCTGGAAGCGCTGCGCCGCCGCCTGGATGCGGCGGTGGCCGAAGCCGAAGAGCATCGCAACCGCGCCTGATGGGAATCGTCACCCCCTTTCCAGCCAGCGCCGGGCGCCCGAGCCAGACGGGGTTCGAACGTGCCGAACTGGCCCGCATCCTCGACCTCTACGGCCGAATGGTCGCAGCCGGGCATTGGCGGGATTATGCGATCGATCTGGGGCGCGATGCGGCCGTGTTCTCCGCCTTCCGGCGGTCTGCCGAGCGGCCGGAGTTCCGCATCGAGAAGCGCCCGGCGCTCCGCAATCGTCAGGGCATGTGGGCGCTGGTCAACGAGGTTGGCGCGGTGCTGAAGCGCGGGCACGAGCTTGGGCCCGTGCTGGCGCCGGTGGAACGCCGCCTGATGAAGCTGGTCGAGGACTGACACCGCACCCGACGCGCCGTGTTCGCGTCCGGCACCCCTGAATGCACCAACGCGCGCCCTCCGCTCGGGAGGACGCGCGCTGCTGACGTCGTTGGACGCTTAAAGGCTTACTTGCCGCCCGGATTGCGGCAGCTGTCCTTCACGGTGCGCGAGCACACCGGATAGTTCTGCTGTGCGGCCGGCGCCGGGGTGGTCGACGGCGGTGCAAAGGTCACCGGACCGGTCGTGGACGGCGTCATCGTCGACGAGGGCACGCCGGAGGTCGTGTCGGTGCCGGTGGTGGTGGTCGTATCGGTGCCGGTCGTCGTGGTCGTGTCCGACGTCGTGCCGGTCATGTCACCAGTGGTGGTCTGTCCGGTGGTGCCCGGGGTCGTCTGGGCAACCGCGGCGCCGCTGAGCGTGAGGGCGGCGGCAAGAGCAAGGAGTTTCATTGTATCTTCTCCTGGAACTGGTTCTGGCCGACCCTCAACGCGCGATTTTCGGAATCTTTCCGTAACGATTCTCAGTTTCCCGCATCCAGCGCATAGCCTGCCGACCGGACGGTGCGGATGATGTCCGGCATCCCCTCGCCATTGATCGCCTTGCGCAGCCGCCGGATGTGGACGTCCACGGTACGCGTCTCGATTTCCGTGTCCCGTCCCCACACCGCGTCCAGCAGCCGCTCGCGCGAGAACACCCAGCCGGGATGCTGGAGGAAGTGCTTGAGAAGGCGGAATTCCGTTGGACCGAGCGGGACGAGTTCGCCCGCGCGGCGCACCTTGTGCCCCACCGTGTCCATCTCGATGTCGGCATAGCTCAGCGTCTCGCCGGCAAGGGCGGGGCGCACGCGGCGGAGCACGGCCTTCACGCGTGCGACCAGCTCGCGGGGCGAGAAGGGCTTGGTGACATAGTCGTCCGCACCCGTCTCCAGGCCGCGCACCCGGTCCTCTTCCTCGCCACGTGCGGTCAGCATGATGATGGGCACGTTCGCCGTCTCGGGCGTGCGGCGCAGGCGCCGGCACACCTCGATCCCCGACAGCCCTTCCACCATCCAGTCGAGCAGCACCAGGTCCGGCGTGCCCTCGCGCGCCAGCAGCAGGGCCTCTTCGCCGTCGGGCGTGTGGCGGACGTCGAAGTCCTCGCGGCGGAAATGATAGGCGAGCAGTTCCGCCAGCGCCGCGTCATCCTCGACGAGCAACATGCTTGGCTTGGCCATGGCGGGTCCCTTAGTGGTTCGATGGGTCGGCGGTCTCGCGGTCGGCGAGATACCGGCCGGTCGCCGCGAAATAGACCATTTCCGCGACGTTGGTGGCGTGGTCGCCGATCCGCTCCAGGTTCTTGGCGACGAACAGCAGGTGGGCGACCTGGCCCACGGTCCGCGGGTTCTCCACCATGAAGGTCACCAGCGTGCGGAAGATGCTGTCGTAGAAATCGTCCAGCGCCCGGTCGCGCTCGCACACCGCAACGGCAGCCTCGGCATCTCGTGCAGAAAAGGCATCGAGCACGTCATGGACCATGTCGCTCGCCATCTGCGCCATGGCCGGCAGCAGCGAGACCGCCTCGATGCGGTCGTCGCCCTGGTGGATCATCGGCACGCGCTTGGCGATGTTCTTGGCATAGTCGCCGATGCGCTCGACCACCGCCGCGATCTTGAGCGCCGCGACCACCTCGCGCAGGTCGTCCGCCATCGGCGCGCGCAGCGCGATCACCCGCACCACCAACCGCTCGACCTCTGCCTGGATGGCGTCGATCTTCGCGTCGGCGCTGCGGACTTCCTTCGCCAGCGTCGGATCGTTGCGCTGGAGCGCGAGCATCGCGTCCGAGATGCCCTGCTCGGCAAGGCCGCCCATCTGCGAGATCAGCGCGCGCAGGTGCCCGATCTCCTCGTCGAACGCCTTGACGGTGTGTTCGTGGCCCGTGGGCATGCTCGTCTCCTCAGCCATAGCGGCCGGTAATGTAATCCTTGGTCCGCTCCTGGCGGGGATTGGTAAAGATCTCGGACGTGACGCCATATTCCACCAGATTGCCCAGGTGGAAAAAGGCGGTGCGCTGCGACACGCGCGCCGCCTGCTGCATGTTATGGGTGACGATCACGATCGCGTAGCGGCCGCGCAGCGCGTGGATCAGCTCCTCGATCTTGGCGGTCGCGATCGGGTCGAGCGCCGAGCAGGGCTCGTCCATCAGGATCACTTCCGGATCGACGGCGATCGCACGGGCGATGCAGAGGCGCTGCTGCTGGCCACCCGACAGCGCCGTGCCGCTGTCCGAAAGCCGATCCTTGACCTCGTCCCACAGGCCCGCGCGCCGCAGCGAGCGCTCGACGATCGCCTCCAGATCAGCCCGGCTCGGGGCAAGCCCGTGGATGCGAGGGCCATAGGCCACGTTCTCGAAGATCGACTTGGGGAAGGGGTTCGGCTTCTGGAACACCATGCCGACGCGGGCGCGCAGCTGCACCACGTCCATCGACTTGTCGTAAATGTCCTCGCCATCCAGGCGGATGTCGCCGGTCACGCGCGCGTTGCCGACGGTGTCGTTCATCCGGTTGAGCGTGCGCAGGAACGTCGACTTGCCGCAGCCCGAAGGGCCGATGAACGCGGTCACCCGGTCCATGTCGACTTCGATCGACACGTCCTTGATTGCCTGCTTGTCGCCGTAAAAGACGTTGACGTCGCGCGCCGACATCTTCGGCGCTGCGGTGTCGGATGTGGGGCTATGGTTCACCAGCGGGTCTCGAAACGGTTGCGGAGGTAGATGGCAAAGGCGTTCATCGCGAGGAGGAACGCCAGCAGCACCAGGATTGCCGCCGACGTCTTCTCGATGAAGCCGCGGCTGACCTGGTCGGACCAGAGGAAGATCTGCACCGGCAGCACCGTCGCCGGGGCGTTCAGGCCGTCCGGCGCCTGGACGATGAAGGCGCGCATGCCGATCATCAGCAGCGGCGCGGTTTCGCCGAGCGCGCGCGCCATGCCGATGATGGTGCCGGTCAGGATGCCCGGCAGCGCTAGCGGCAGGACATGGTGGAACACCACCTGCACCGGGCTCGCGCCGACGCCGAGGGCGGCATCGCGGATCGAGGGCGGCACCGCCTTGATGGCGTTGCGCCCGGCGATCACGATCACCGGCATGATCATCAGCGCGAGCGTCAGGCCGCCGACGATCGGCGCCGAACGCGGCAGGTTGAAGGTGCCGAGGAACAGCGCCAGCCCCAGCAGGCCGAAGATGATCGAGGGCACCGCCGCCAGATTGTTGATCGACACCTCGATCAGGTCAGTCCAGCGGTTCTTGGGTGCATATTCCTCCAGGTAGAGCGCGGAGAGCACGCCCACTGGGAAAGCGATCAGGAGCGTGATCGCCATGGTGAGCAGCGAGCCCTTGAGCGCACCCCAGATGCCGACTGCGGTGGGATCGGTGGAGTCGGCGCCCGTCAGGAAGCCCCAGTTGAAGCCGCTGCGGATCGCGCCGGCTGCCTTCAGGCGCTGGACCATCTGCTCGGCAGCAGGCTCGCCGGTCGCCTTATACGCTTCCTCGATCCCCGGGGCTGCGGGCACGTAGAGCGCCGCGCGGCGCGTCAGCAGGGTCGGGTCCGCCTTGATCGCATCCCGCACCGTCAGCCAGGCGCTCTCGGCGATGACCGGCTGGTCCTCGCCAAAGGCCTTCACCGCGGCGAGGCCGGTCACCCCTTCCAGGCCCGCGCCGGAGAGCGCCAGGTCGGCGCCCGCGGTCGCGAGCTGGGCCGGAGCCACTTCCAGCTGCGCTGCCGGAAAGTCGATGGGCAGGGCGACCTGCACCCGCTGGAAGCCACCGATGCCGGCCGTCAGCATCGACACCAGCAGGAAGGCGAGGAAGCCGGCGGACAGCAGCACCGCCAGCAGCCCCATCAGCCGGAAGCGACGCTCGGCAGCGTAGCGGCGACGGATGCGCCGCTGCATCGACTGCGTATTCCAGTCCGTCGGGCGGCGCTCGGCCGGCTCGTGGCCGGCGGCGGGGACGCCCGCGACGAGGGGGCTATTCATAGGCTTCCCGATAGCGCTTCACGACGCGCAGCGCGACGATGTTGAGGAGCAGGGTGACGACGAACAGCGTCAGGCCCAGAGCGAAGGCGGCAAGGGTCTTGGGGCTGTCGAACTCCGCCTCGCCGGTCAGCAGGTCGACGATCTGCTTGGTGACGGTGGTGGTGCTCTCGAACGGGTTGAGCGTGATGGTGGCGGCGCCGGAGGCGGCCATGACCACGATCATGGTCTCGCCGATCGCGCGGCTGACGGCGAGCAGCACGCCGGCGACGACGCCGGGCAGCGCCGCGGGGAGCAGCACGCGGCGGATCGTCTCGGACGTGGTGGCGCCCATCGCCAGGCTGCCGTCGCGCATCGAGCGGGGGACCGCCGCGATCGAGTCGTCGGCCATCGACGAGACGAACGGGATGATCATCACCCCCATCACCAGCCCTGCCGAAAGCGCGCTTTCGGAGCTGGCATAGGGCATGCCCAGCATCACCGCGAGATCCCGGATCGCGGGCCCCACCGTCAGGGCTGCGAAATAGCCGTAGACCACGGTCGGAATGCCGGCGAGGATTTCCAGGATCGGCTTCATCCAGCGTCGGGTCGTCGGACGGGCATATTGGGTGAGGTAGATCGCGCTCATCAGCCCGAACGGGATCGCGACCAGCATCGCGATCACCGCGCCGATGAAGAAGGTACCCCAGAACAGCGGCACCGCGCCCAGCGTCTCGCCGGGGTCGCTCGCCCGGATCACCTGCGGGCTCCAGCGCGTGCCGAACAGGAAGTCCGTGATCGGCACGATCGAGAAGAAGCGCCCGCTTTCGAACAGCAGCGACAGAAAGATGCCGAGCGTGGTCAGGATCGCGATCAGCGAAGCGCCGAGCAGCAGCAGCATGACCGCGCGCTCGACGCGGGTGCGTGCGCGGAATTCCGGTCGGATCCGCGTGAAGGCAAAGGCCGCACCGGCAAAGGCGAGCAGCAGCGCCACCGCCGTGCCGATCCAGCGATAGCGCGCTTGCGCCGTCGCGAAGACCGGCGCCAGCGGCTCCGAAGCGGGGTTGAACGCGCCATAGGCGGTGCCGTTGGCGAGCGCGCGTGCCTCCGCCAGCACCGCCGCACGCTCGAAACCGTCGGTGGGAAGGGTGGCTGCGGCCGGGCTCGCCAACACGGCCTCCTGCGCCAGCTGCGGGGCGACCGCGGACCAGACGGCGAGGAACAGCAGCGCGGGGATCGCGACCCACATCGCCATGTACCAGCCGTGCTGGCTGGGCAGCGAGTGGACGCGCCCGGCACCCAGCCGCGCGAAGCTGCCGGCGCGCGCGCGGGCGACGATCCAGCCGATCAGCGCCAGGCCGATCAACAGGAAGAAAAGGGCAAAGCTGCTCATGGGCGGATCAATGCAACGTCGTGGGATCGAGGGGCGTGCTCTGCGCGACCGTCGCGCGGGAAGCGGACCGGACCGCGTCCGGAGCGGCGATCATGCCGCGCCGGGTGAGCGGACCGTCGGGGTTCCAGGAGTCGGCATAGCGCGTCAGGAAGTCGGCCATGCCGGGGACCGCGCGCAGGTGCGCCTTCTTCACATAGATGAACAAGGGGCGCGCACCGGGATAGCTGCCGTCCGAGATCGTCTGGTAGGTCGGCGTGACGCCGTCGAGCGGCACCCCGTGCAGGCGGCTGCGGTTTTCCTCCAAATAGCTGAAGCCGAACACGCCGATCGCATTGGGGTTGGTGGAGAGGTTCTGCACGATCAGATTGTCGTTCTCGCCCTTGTCGACGTACGCGGCGTCGTCGCGAATGCGCGTGCAGACGTCTTCGTAGCGTTCCTTGTTGCTTTCCTTGAGCGCCTTCGCCTCGGGCAGGCCGGCCTCGCAGGCGGGGACCATCACCAGCTCGACCAGGGCGTCGCGCGTGCCGCTGGTGGAGGGGGGGCCGAACACCTGAATCGGCAGGTGCGGCAGCGACGGGTTCACGTCGCTCCAGAAGCGGGCCTTCTGCGGCTTGCCCAGCGGATTGGCCGCAAGCGCCAGATACACGTCGCGGTCGTTGAGCTGGAGCTTGGGGCCGTTGTTGGCCTCTGCCAGCACGACTCCGTCGACGCCGACCTGGACCTCCATCACCTCTTTCACGCCGTTGGCGATGCAACCCTGCATCTCCGACTTCTTGATGCGGCGCGAGGCGTTGAGGATGTCGGGATGCTGCGGGCCGACGCCTGCGCAGAACAGCTTCACGCCGGCCCCGGTGCCCGTCGATTCGATCACCGGTGCGCGCAGCGCGGGATTGGCGTTGATCATCGCCTCGGCAACGGCAGTAGTGAACGGGAATACGGTCGAGGAGCCAACCACCCGTATCTGGTCGCGCGAAACGTTGCGATCGCACGCCGCGAGCGCGAGGAGCGCAGCGGTGGCAATCGCGATACGGCGGATCATCGTCGTCATCTCCACAGCGGGCGAGGGACTCGGCCGTCCGTTGCTGCCGCCCTTCCGTACGTTGGTTGCGCTTTTATGACACTGCGCCGTCATCCGCCTTCGGCAAAATCACGGTGACCGTCGTTCCGACGCCGACTGTGCTTTCGATGTCGAGCCGCCCACGATGCCGCTCGACGATGTGGCGCACGATGGAAAGGCCAAGTCCCGTGCCGCCGACGGAACGGCTACGGCCCGCATCGACGCGGTAGAAGCGTTCCGTCAGGCGGGGCAGGTGCTTGGCAGGGATGCCTTCGCCCTGGTCCGTCACGCGAAGCCGGACCATGTCCTCCATCGGCTCCAGCTCCACGCGCACCGGCGTACCCGGGCGCCCATAAGCCATGGCATTGCCGACGAGGTTGTGGATCAGCTGCGACAGCTGCGCGCGGTCGCCCTTCACCGCCGGCACCTCCGCCACCTCCAACACCAGGTCGGCACCCCGGCCGCCGTGCAGGTCCACCAGCGCGCCGCGAACCTCCCGTACCAGCCCGTCGAGTGCGACCGTCGTGTCCGGCGCACGGAACTTGCCCGCCTCGATCCGCGACAGGGAGATTAGTTCGTCGATCAGCCGCTGCATGCGCCGGGTTTCGTCGAGCATGATGCCGAGGAAGCGGTTGCGCAGCTGCGGGTCCTCGCCCGCTTCCTCGCGCAGCGTCTCGGCAAAGCCGCGCAGCGAGGCGAGGGGGGTGCGCAGTTCGTGGCTGGCGTTCGCCACGAAATCGACGCGCATCCGCTCGGCGGCATAAAGCTGGGTTTCGTCGACGAGTTGCACCAGGCGCCGCTCGTCGCCCAAGGGCCGCACCCGCATCTCCCAGCGCTGCTCGCGCGTGCCGATGCCGACCAGGTGCGTCGTGCTGCCGGCGTCTTCCGCCGGGTCCGCGATCAGCCGCTCGGCAGCAGCAGGGTGGCGGATCGCGATGCGGACGTCCTGGCCGACGATATGGGCGCCCAGCAGCGTGCGTGCCGCCTCGTTCGCACAGGCCACGCGCGTGCCCGCCGTCACCAGCACCGGCCCCGCAAGCGCGTCGATCAGCGCCTGGACGCTCGGTTGCTCGGGACGGGAGCGGGTGGGAGGCCGCGGCACGCTTTCGGGCGCCTCGCCCGATGCTGCGATCAGGACGGCCGCGAGCCCGGCAACCGCGGCCACGACGACCGCATTGATGTCGGCGCCCAGCAGGAAACCGGCCGCGGCACCGCCAATCGCGACCCCCGCGGCGACGAGCGTGCGAATCCCTGAACCGATGGCCATGGGCGCCCTATAGGCCAGCCGGGGGCCAGCGGAAACGTCCCGCGGCGATACGGCGTATCCCGAGGCGGCCCCGTGCTTGGGGATTGCGCATTCGCCTCGCTTCCAACACACAGGCCCTCGTGAGCGACGAGCAGACACCCGAGGGCGAAGGCGCCCGCTCTGGCCTGGGCCGACGCACGCTGCTGTTGGGGGCGGCTGGCGCCTCTGCGGTGGTGTCGATCCGCCCGGCACTGGCGAACACCGCCGCGTCGGTGTCGCTGTGCGAGATCCCGGTGCCCGATCCCGGCCGCGCGGGCAGCTATGTCGCGCCCAACGGCGACCTGGTGCCGCCGGGCACCCGCGGCGCCTATCCGGCCGCCCGCCGGCCGTTCAAGGCCGCGGACGTGAAGCGCGCGCTCAACAACGGCATCAACCTGCCGGGCACCACCAGCGACCAGTCGCGCGCCTACACCAACTACATCCGCCGCCTGCAGTCGGGAACGAGCGGGTTCACCTGCTTCGCCTCCCTGCAGATGCCGCGCGGCTGAACGGCCCCGCGGCGTCCACCCGCATGGAGGCGGAGGCAGGCGACGGCCCGGTGCGGTTCCGCGCGCCGCCGGCGGGCGTGCTGCGCATCGTGCCGCTCGACGAACTCACGGCGATCTATCACCGTGCTTCCGGCCAGACCCACCTGGTCGCGCCTCCCGTGCCGGAGATTCTGGCCGCCCTGGCCCAAGCACCCGCCTCACTCGAAGAACTGCTCGCCCGGCTGGGGGCCTGCTACGACCTTGCCGATCCGGACGCGGAAGCTTTGGGCGCTCGCGTCGCCGAACTGGTCGGCCTCGGCCTGGTGCAGCGCGGGTGAGGCACGCCTTCCAGCTGCGGATCGGCCCAGTCGGCTTTCGGGTCGGTGCCGATGGGCGCGAACCCATTGACACGCTGGCCGCGCTGTACGACGACTATCCCAAGCCGCACGACGGCATCCCCGATTTCTCCGTTCGCCTGCTCGCCGGCCGCCGCTGGCGGCGGTGGGTGCGGCCCTCGATCACGATCGGCGGTGACTATGTCCTGCCCGACGCCGCCCCCTTGCCGCTGCCGCTCGGGCTGCTCGCGGCCGAGATGGGCATGAACCTGCAGATGGCGCTCGGCCAGCGCCGCTACCTCCTGCTGCATGCCGCGACGGTCGAGCGCGACGGCCAGGCGCTGCTGATGACGGGCGTCTCGGGCGCCGGCAAGTCGACGCTTGCCGCATTGCTGATGGCACGCGGCTGGCGGCTGATGGGCGACGAGTTCGCGCTGCTCGATCCCGCCACCGGTCTGGTGCACGGTTTCCCGAGGCTGGTGAGCCTCAAGAACCAGGCGATCGGTGTCGTCGAACAGGCGCTGCCGGCGGGCAGGTTCGGCCCGCTCCAGCCGGACACCCCCAAGGGCGACATCCGCCACCTGAAGCCGGATGGCGCTTCGGTCGCGACCATGGACGTGCCCGCGCAACCGGCGGCGATCCTCTTCCCCAGCTTCGGCCACGCGCCCGACGTGCGGCCGGTGCCGCCTGCCGAGACCTTCGTGCGGCTGACCCAGGCCTCGACCAACTATGTCGCGCTCGGAGAGCGGGGCTTCGACGCGCTCACCCGTCTCGTCGCAACGGTGCCCGCGCAGGCCATCGACTATCCGGACACCGAGACTGCCCTGGCCATGGTGGAGCGGTTGTGGGAAGAGGCCACGTGAGCGGCGCCACGCTGGTCCGGGCCCTCCGCGATCCCGCCAGGACCCGCGAGCTGGACGCCGCCGGCTGGACCGGCCTCATCGCCGCGGCGCGCGCGGAACAGATCCTCGGCACGCTCGCCCACCGGCTGCATGGGCTTCCCATGCCCGCCACCGTCGAGTGGATCCTGGCGGACGCCCGCGCCGCGGCCGAGCAAGGCCGCACGCTCGCGCTGTGGGAGGCGGAGATGGCGGCACAGGCGCTGCTGCCGCTCGGCATTCCCGTCGTGTTGCTCAAGGGCACCGCCTATGTCGCCGCCGGCCTTTCGGCGGGGCAGGGGCGAAGCATCGGCGACCTCGATATCCTTGTGCCCCGTGACGCGCTCGACGCGGTCGAGGCGGCGCTGCTGGCGGCCGGATGGGAGTGGGTGAAGCCCGACGCCTATGACGACGCCTATTACCGGCGCTGGATGCACGAGCTGCCGCCGCTGATCCACCGCGAACGCGACCGGATGATCGACGTGCACCACACGATCCTCCCCCTGACGGCGCGCCCCAGCCCAAACGCAGACGCGTTGCTGGCAGACAGCGTGCCGCTCGCAAATGGCCTGTGCGTGCTGTCGGCTGAAGACATGGTCTGCCACGCCGTCGCGCACCTGTTCGCCGACGGCGATCTTGCCGGCGGGCTCCGGAACCTCTGGGATATTCACTGCCTGCTCGACGCCTTCGAAGCGCCCGAGGCGCTGGCGCGGCTGCGAGCACGCGCATCGCTGCACCAGATCGCGACGCATCTGGAACGGGCGTTGCGCTTGGGGCAAGCGCTGTACGGAGAAGGGGCGCGATTGAGCGCTTCCGATCGCCTCTACGTCCGCCGGCTGCTCGCTCGCGACGAGTGGGGGCGACCGACTGCCAGGGCGACGCGCACCGCCTTCTACCTTCGCTCGCACCTGCTGCGCATGCCGCCGGGGATGCTCGCCCGCCACCTGTGGACGAAGTGGCGCAAGGGACATCGGGTCACGCCCTGACGATCACTCCGTGACGATCACCGCCTCGTGCTTGATCGGGAACTGGACCGAACGCGCGAGGAAGCACAGCCGAGCGGCTTCCTCGTGCAGCGCGCGGGCATGCTGTACATTGTCGCCCGCGCCGATGGTGACTTCCGGCCGCAGCGTCACCTGCGCGAACTGGCCGGAGCCGTCGGCATTCTCCGCCATCACGCCGGTCGCCGCATCGCGATAGGCGAGCACGCGAATGCCCGCGCTTGCGCAGAGGTGGAGGTACCAGAGCTGGTGACACGCGGCGAGCGCACCGACCAGCATCTCCTCGGGATTCCAGCGGCTCGGATCGCCGCGGAAATCCGGATCGGACGAACCCGCGATGTCGGGCTTGCCGGGCGTGGTCAGCAGGTGATCGCGGCTATAGCCGGCATAGCTCTCGGTGCCCGACCCGGTGTTGCCGGTCCATTCGACGGCCACGGCGTAGCGATGCTCCCGGCTGGCCACCTATGGCCTCAGTGGTAGCGGTCAGCGGTGCGGTCGCGCGAACTGTTGGGCGCGATCTTCGCCTCCGCAGCCATATAGGCTTCCCAGTCGCGAATGTCGGGCAGGGAGGGGATGCACACCGGCTCCTCCATCTCCAGCGCCCGTAGCGACGCGACCACCAGGTCGTCCGCCTGCATCACGCGCTCCGGCGGGAAGTTCTCGATGGCATTGCCCGCCACCGCGTGGAAGTCGGTCGCAATCACGCCGGGGATCAGCAGCTGCACCCTGACGCCGCTGTCCGCCAAGTCTAGCTGCATGGTGCGGGTGAAATAGGCGACGAACGCCTTGGTCGCGCCATAGCCGGCGTTACCGGCGAACTGCATGAACAGCGTGCCCGAGCCGACGTTGATGATGGTGCCGCGGCCCTCGCTACGCATCCGCGCCGCCGCGGCGTTGGCGAGCCGCGCGAAGGCAAGCACGTTCACCCGGATCATCGACTCCAGGGCGGCCGCATCGAGGCCGCCGACCGCGCCCCGCGCGGCGAAGCCGGCGTTGTTGACGAACAGGTCGATCGGATCGCCTTCCGCCAGCCGGGCTTCGACCGCGGCGACGCCTTCCGGCGTCTCCAGGTCGGCGGGCAGCACCTCGACCACGATGTCGTGCGCCTCGCAGAGTTCCTCCGCGAGCGCCTCCAGCCGATCGGCGCGGCGGGCGACCAGCACCAGGTCGTGGCCGGTGCGGGCGAGGTGGGTGGCGAAGCTCTTGCCAATGCCGGCGGAGGCGCCAGTGACCAGGGCGGCGGGGCGGGTGGGATTGCTCATGGGCGGCTCAACGCGCGACCGCGCCCAGCCGCTCCAGCACCGGCAGCAATTCGTCGTACCCGTCGATCACCGCGTCCGCCTCCAGCTCCTCGACCGGCTGCATCAGGAAGCCGAAGCTGCATGCGACGGAGGGGATGCCGGCGTTGCGCGCGGCGCCCGTGTCGTAGATCGAATCCCCAACGAACGCGGCGCGCCCGCCGCCGCAGCGCCGGATCATCTCGTCGATCGGCGCGCGGTGCGGCTTGCCGAAGCCCTTGCCCATGGTGTCGCCCCCGATCAGGCAGGCAAAGCGATCGCGAATGCCGAGCTCGTGCAGCAGCTGTTCCGCAAGCACCTCCAGCTTGTTGGTAACGACCGCCACCTTCACGCCGCGTGCCTCCAACGCATTGATCGCGTCCATAGCGCCGGGGAACGGCGCACTCTCGACCGCGATGTGGCTCTCATAATGGTCGAGCAGCAGGCGGTAGAGCCGGTCGAGTTCCATTTCGGAACAGCCGCCGGTGCTCGCCATCCCCTGCATCAACATATGTCGCGCGCCGCCGCCGATCATGGTGCGCACCGCGTCGCGCGCCAGCAGGGGGCGGCCGGCGTCGGCAAGCGCATGGTTGAGCGCATTGGCAAGATCGCCGCTGGTGTCCACCAGCGTGCCGTCCAGGTCGAAGCCGACGATGTCGAAAGGGAAAGCCGTCATGACTGGGCTCATGCGGGCAAGGCACTGGCAAAGGCAAGATCGGCGTGGCAGGGCGCAGATGCCTCGGAGACGTTCATGACCCCTCGACCCATCGCCGCGATCATCCTTGCCGCCGGCAAGGGCACCCGCATGCAATCCGACTTGCACAAGGTGCTCCATCCCGTCGCCGGCCGCCCCATGCTGCTGCACCTGGTCGACAGCGTCGCCGCGCTGGCGCCGGACCGCACCGTGGTGGTGGTGGGTGCCGGCCGCCAGCAGGTGGAGGCCGCCGTGGCCCCGCTCGGCGTGGCCACCGCGCACCAGGCGCAACAGCTCGGCACCGGCCATGCGGTCGCCCAGGCGGAGGCTGCGCTCGACGGGTTCGATGGCGACGTGCTGGTCCTCTACGGCGACGTACCTCTGGTCTCGACCGCGACCATGCGGCGGATGCTGGATCGCCTGCACGGGGAAGACGCGCCCGCGACGGTCGTGCTCGGCTTCCGTCCCGCAGATCCGGGCGCCTACGGCCGGATCCTCGCCGAGGGCGACCGCATCGTGAAGATGGTCGAGTTCAAGGACGCCACGCCCGAAGAGCGCGCGCAGACCCTGTGCAATTCGGGCCTGATGGCGGTGCGCTCGTCGGATCTGTTCGCACTGCTCGCCCGCGTGGGGAACGACAATGCCGCGGGCGAATATTACCTGCCCGACGTGGTCATGCTGGCCGCTGCCGACGGGCGTCCCTCGGCAGTGATCGAGACCGATGCGGCAGAGGTGGCCGGCGTCAACAGTCGCGCCGAGCTCGCCGGGATCGAGGCTGCGTGGCAGGCGACGCGCCGTGCGCGCGCGATGGCGGAGGGGGCCACGCTGATCGCGCCGGAAACCGTCTGGTTCGCGCATGATACCCAGATCGGCCGCGACGTCCTGATCGAGCCGAACGTCGTGTTCGGCCCCGGAGTCCGTGTGGCCAACGCGGTGACGATACGGGCGTTCAGCCATCTGGAAGGCGCAAGCGTAGGAGAGGGCGCGGAGATCGGCCCCTATGCACGGCTGCGACCGGGGGCAGTCCTGGAGCCGGAGGCGAAGGTCGGCAATTTCGTCGAGATGAAGAATGCGGTGCTCGGCCGCGGCGCCAAGGCCAATCACCTGACCTATCTTGGCGATGCGGAGGTCGGCGCGGGCGCGAACATCGGTGCGGGCACGATCACCTGCAACTACAACGGCTTCCTCAAGAACCGCACGCGCATCGGCGAGGGAGCGTTCATCGGCTCGAACAGCGCGCTGGTGGCGCCGGTCACGATCGGTGCCGGGGCGATGGTGGCGGCCGGGTCGGTCATCACCCGCGACGTGGAGCCGGATGCGCTGGCGGTGGCGCGGGGAAGCCAGGAGGTGCGGTCCGGCTGGGCCGCACGGTTCCGAGAAAAGATGGCGGCACTGAAGGCCGCGGGGAAGCGATAGTATGTGCGGAATTGTGGGTATCATCGGCGGCGGCGATGTCGTGGACAGCCTGGTCGACGGACTGCGGCGGCTCGAGTATCGCGGCTATGACTCGGCCGGGGTCTGCACCGTCCACGACGGCGTGCTCGATCGCCGTCGCGCCGAGGGCAAGCTCGCCAACCTGATCCGCCAAGTGCGCGAGGCGCCGCTCCCCGGCGCCACCGGCATCGCCCACACCCGCTGGGCGACCCATGGCGCGCCGACCACGGCCAACGCGCATCCCCATGCCACCGACGAGGTGGCGCTGGTCCACAACGGCATCATCGAGAATTTCAAGCCGCTGCGCGACGCCCTGATCGCCCGCGGGCGCGAGTTCCACAGCCAGACCGACAGTGAGGTCGTCGCCCATCTCGTGAGCGAGCGGATCGAGGCCGGCGATAGCCCGCAGGATGCGGTCAAGGCGGTGCTGCCCCAGCTCCATGGCGCCTTTGCCCTCGCGATCCTGTTCCGGCAGTTCCCGGACCTGCTGATCGGCGCGCGCCTCGGTTCGCCGCTGGTGGTCGGCTATGGCGACGGCGAAACCTATCTGGGATCGGACGCGCTCGCGCTGGCACCGCTAACCCAACGCATCTCCTATCTGGAAGAGGGCGACTGGGTGGTCCTGACCCGCGAGGGCGCGCAGGTTTACGACAAGGACAACAACCCGGTGGAGCGGCCGATCACGATCAGCGGCGTCACCGGTGCGCTGATCGACAAGGGCAACCACCGCCACTTCATGCTCAAGGAGATCTACGAGCAGCCGGTGGTCGTCGCCCAGACGCTGCGGTCGTACCTCCGCCCGGTCGAGGAAAAGGTCGCGCTGCCGGACATGGATTTCGACCTGTCCAGTGTCGAGCGGGTCGCGATCGTCGCCTGCGGCACCGCCTCCTACGTCGGGATGATCGGCAAATACTGGATCGAGAAGTTCGCGCGCCTCCCTGTCGAGGTCGATGTGGCGTCCGAGTTCCGTTACCGCGACCCGGTGCTGCTGCCCAACACGCTGGGCGTGGTCGTCTCCCAGTCCGGCGAGACCGCGGATACGCTGGCGGCGCTGCGCCACATGAAGGCGAATGGCGTCACCACTGCCGGCATCATCAACGTGCCGACGAGTTCCATGGCGCGCGAGGTCGACCTGCTGCTGTCGACTCACGCCGGGCCGGAGATCGGCGTCGCCTCCACCAAGGCATTTTCCTGCCAGCTGGCGGTGATGGCGGCGCTCGCGGTCAACCTCGCCTGTGCCAAGGGCAAGCTGACGCCGGACGAAGAGCGGGAGATCGTGCGCCACCTCGTCGAAGCGCCTGCGGCCATCAACGCCGCGCTCGACCACGACTCCGAGATCCAGCGGATGGCAGGCACCATCGCGGGCGCACGCGACGTCCTCTATCTGGGCCGCGGGCCAGATTACCCGCTCGCCCTTGAGGGCGCCCTCAAGCTCAAGGAAATCAGCTACATCCATGCCGAAGGCTATGCCTCCGGCGAGATGAAGCACGGCCCAATCGCCCTGATCGACGAGCATGTGCCGCTGATCGTGCTCGCGCCGTCGGGACCGCTGTTTGAAAAGACAGTGTCCAACATGCAGGAGGCGCAGGCGCGTGGTGCGCAGGTGGTGCTGATCTCGGACGCGGACGGTCTGGCGCTGGCCGGCGAGGATGCGGTCGCGACCATCGAGATGCCGAAGGTTCATCCGCTGATCGCACCGCTGGTCTATTCGGTGCCCGTCCAGCTGCTCGCCTATCACGTCGCAGTGGCGAAGGGGACCGACGTCGACCAGCCGCGCAACCTCGCCAAGTCCGTCACGGTCGAATAGCTTGGAGGCGGTCGCCGCAGAAAAAAACCAATCCGGCGCGACGTTTACCTCGCTGTAACGCGCCGCCCGTTAAGCTTCCGTCCATTTGGTGAGGGAGTCGGGCCGCGGTGCGGGTACTGATTGTAGACGACGAACCGGCGATGCACGAATCCTACCGGCATGCGTTCCGCAGGCCGGAGGGGGAGCGCTCCCTGTCCGCCATGGCGGCCGAGCTCTTCGAGGAAGGTGACGCCGGGGCTGCGCCTCTAGAGCCGGCTGCGGAACTCGAACTCGTCCATGTTTCCCAGGGGCTGGAGGCAGTCGCCGAGGTCGAAGACGCCGTCCGCGCCGGCAGGCCGTTCGCCGTGGCGTTCATCGATGTCCGCATGCCGCCCGGCATCGACGGCAAGGAAACGGCGCAGCGGATCCGCGCCATCGATCCGGACGTGAGCCTGGTGATCGTCACCGGCTTCTCGGACTTCGCGCCGGCCGAGATTTTCCGCGCGGCCGGTCCGGCCGACAAGATCTTCTACATCGCCAAGCCGTTCGAGGCGGTCGAGGTGGTGCAGACCGCAACCGCGCTCGCGCACCGCTGGCAGCTGGACCGGGAGCTCGCGGCGACCCGCGCGGCGCTGGCGGAAAAGGTCGTGCAACTCGAGGAACAGGCGCGGGAGCTCGCCGCGAACGAGAGCAAGGCGGCTCATATCGCCAGCCACGACCCCCTGACCGAAGCCCCCAACCGGCTCGCCTTCCTGCGCGCGCTCAGCGAACGCGTGCATGTGCCGGGCTGCTTCGCGGTGGCGATGCTCGACATCGACCGGTTCAAGACGATCAACGACACCTTCGGCCATTTCGCCGGCGATGAAGTGATCCGCACCGTCTGCAACTTCCTCTCCGAGCAGATCGGCGAGGAGGGCTTGGTTGCCCGGCTGGCCGGTGACGAATTCGGGTTGATGATGTCCGTGTCCGGTGAGGACGAGGCGGTGATGCGCTGCGAGCGGCTGCTGCGCGCCTGCTCGGGCACGCTCAGCATCTTTGGCCAATCGGTGCAGAACACCGCCTCGATCGGCCTCGTGGTGGCCGACGCGGATCATGAGCGCGACTCGGTCGACATCATGCGCCGTGCAGACCTGGCGCTGAACGAGGCGAAGCGCGCAGGGCGGAACCTGGTCCGGGTGTTCGATCAGAGCATGGACGAGTCGGTCCGCTTCCGCCGCCAGATCGAGACCGGGCTCGGCCAAGCGATGGCCAACGGCGAATTGTCGCTGGTCTATCAGCCGATCTTTGCGCGCGGCGGATTGGAAGTGGTCGCGTTCGAGGCGCTGCTGCGCTGGTGCAGCCCCGAACATGGCATGATTTCTCCGGGCATGTTCATCCCCGTGGCCGAGGAGAGCGGCCTGATCCACGACCTCGGCGACTGGGTCGTGGAGGAAGCGCTGGAGGCGGCGAAGCGCTGGCCCGGACAGTTCGTTTCGGTGAACTTCTCCCCGCGCCAGTTCCGCCGGCAGAATTTCGTCGCGCAACTGGTGGCGCAGGTCCAGCGGGCCGGCGTTTCCCCGAACCAGCTGCAGATCGAGATCACCGAGACGGCGCTTGCCGAAAACGCCGAACGTGCCGCCGACACCCTCTACCGGTTGCGGCAGATGGGGTTCCGCGTCGCGATCGACGATTTCGGTACCGGCTACTCCAGCCTGTACAACATCCGCACCTTCGCGCTCGATACGCTGAAGATCGACAGCAGCTTCGTGGACGGCATGGGACGGGAGCGCGAGTCCGCCGCGATCGTGCACTCGATCATCCACCTGGGCCGTGCGCTGGGCCTGGAGGTCGTGGCGGAGGGCGTCGAGAACGAGACGCAGCTCCAGGCGCTGCGCCTGGCAGGCTGTTCTCAGGTCCAGGGCTATTACCTTTCTCCGCCGCTGGTCGCCGATGATGCCGTGCGGTTGGCCCAGGGCGGGAGCGTGCTCGAACCGCAGACCCCCTGCGCACCCGAGGCGCAGGTGCCGGGTACCGGCACCACCGGCTGATGCCGCGGCGCCGGCGTGCGCGTCAGGGCTGGCGCCGGCACCTGCGTCGGGCGGGCCCGACGTCCCTGTCCGGCAAGCTCGTGTGGATCCTCACCGGCATTGGTGTGGCGGGCACGCTCGGCATCGCCCTGATGCTGACGCTGGTGCTCACCCCCGGCTTTCGCCAGTTGGAGGATCAGGCGATCCAGCGTGAGACGGAGCGCGCCGCCGCCGTGCTCGACACGCTGCGCCTGCAGGTCGAGGCGGCCGCGCGCACCGTCGGCGAGACCGGCGACGGCCAGGAATCGGCCCTGCATCTGTTGGAGGAAAGCCGGCGCGCCCGGCTGCTCGTGCCGGATGATCCGCTCGATGCCCGTCGCACGGCCGAGGCCTTGCGTGGCATCGATCCGGTTGCAGCCCTGTCGGACGCGGACGCCGGCAGCTTCTTCGTCTCCAACGGCGGCACGTTGAGCGCCGTCGGCATCGCCCGTGTGCTCGCGCGCCCATCTGCCGTCCCCACCTATGTCGCGGTTGCCGAGCCCGTGCATCGCGCCCAAATCCAGCAGCGCCTCCAGCGCGCGGTCCGGCTCGTGCCGATGGGTGCCGCCACTCCGCGGGTGGACCGGCACCGCGACGGCCTCGACCTCCGCGTGCCTGTCCCCGGCTGGGACGGCCGCCCCGTCGCGGGCGTCGCCTTCTCCATCGATCGGAACCTCTGGGGGCTCGGTAGCAAGCTGCTGATGTACGCCGCCGCGGGTGTCACCGCGCTGATGCTCCTGCTCCTCATCATGCTGCGGCGCATCTTCCACCGGCTGGTGCTGCAACGGCTGCACTCGGTCGAGCGGCACATGCACCAGATCGGCGACTCCGGCTCGATGGCGACGCTCCCGGATCCGGTCACCCGGGATGAAATCGGCTCGCTCGTGGCCAGCTTCAATGCCATGCTTGGCCAACTCGCCAGCCTCCGCGAGCAGCTGGAAGTGCAGTCCTTCCGTCTCGGCCGGACCGAAAGTGCGGAAGCCGCGATGCACAATGTCCGCAACGCGCTGAACCCGATCAGCACCATCCTGTCGAAGGGGCTCACCCACGCGCTGCCCATCGAGCCGGCCACGATCGACCGCGCGCTGAACGAGCTCGGCGAGCCGGGGATCGAGCCCGAGCGCCAGGCGAAGCTCGCCGCGTTCCTGCGCGCTGCGCTCGACGCCGAGCGGAGCGCGCGCGCGGAGCGGCTCTCCCAGCTCGAAATGGGGCGGGACGCGCTGCAGAATGTGCTGGAGATCATCGGCAGCCGCTCTCAACGGGATCAGGACCGGCTCCCGCTTGAGGTCTGCGACGTCACCCAGTTGATCGCCCGCAACGGCGCGATCGCCCGCTATTCGCGCGAGTTGTCCATCGCCACCGTGTTTCCCTCCAAGTCCTGCCTGGTGCGCGCGAACCGGGTGATTCTGAGCCAGGTCATCGGAAACCTCTTCTCCAATGCGGCGGAGTCGATCGCAGCCGCAGGAACGCCCGGCGCCAGCATTCGCGTCTCCATCACCGAACGGGAGGGTCGCGTAGAGGTGGTCATCCGCGACAATGGCGAGGGCTTCGACCCCGCGGATGCACCGGCGTTGTTTCAGCGCGGCTTTTCGACCCGCAAGAACCGCTCCGGCGGCCTCGGGCTGCACTGGTGCGCGACGTCGATGATGGCGATGGGCGGTGCGCTTCGGCTGGAGAGCGAGGGCTGGGGGAAGGGAGCGCGCGCGGTGCTGACGCTCCAGCGGGCGCAGGCGCCGGCCCAAGCGCCGGAAATCGCCGCCTGAAGAGCCCGGCGCCTGTTGCCTCCTTCCAGACTTTGGTAGGGGGGCGACGAGACGGAATGCCGCATCCGCGCGATGCGGTCGCGCGCCGCCGAGGCGGCGGGCGCATCGAAGAGAGGATGCACGGTGACGGCGATTTCCAAAGCAGGCTGGGCGGCGCTTGCGCTGTTGGCGGCGGCCGCGCTCGGCGTGGTCGCCTTTTCCCGCGGCGAGACGGTCAACGCGCTGTGGATCGTCGTCGCTGCGGTCGCGATCTACCTGATCGCCTATCGCTTCTACGCGCTCTACATCGCCCGCCATGTGATGCGGCTCGATCCCGCGCGCGCGACGCCTGCGGTCCGGCGCGCGGACGGGCTCGACTATGTCGCCACCGATCGCAACGTGCTGTTCGGCCACCATTTCGCGGCGATCGCCGGGGCGGGGCCGCTGGTGGGTCCGGTGCTCGCGGCGCAGATGGGCTACCTCCCCGGTACCCTGTGGATCCTGGCAGGCGTCGTGCTCGCGGGCGCGGTGCAGGACTTCATGGTGCTGTTCATCTCGATGCGGCGCGACGGCAAGTCGCTGGGCGAGCTGATCCGCATCGAAATGGGCCCGGTACCCGGCACCATCGCGCTGTTCGGCGCCTTCATGATCATGGTGATCATCCTCGCGGTGCTGGCGCTCATCGTGGTGCGCGCGCTCGCGGACAGCCCCTGGGGCATGTTCACGGTAGCGGCCACGGTGCCGCTCGCGATCCTGATGGGCATCTACACGCGCTGGCTGCGGCCGGGAAAGATCGGCGAGGTCTCGATCCTCGGCTTCGTGGGCCTGATCCTCGCGATCGTCTATGGCGGGCAGGTGGCGGCGTCGCCCACCTTCGGGCCGCTGTTTACCTTCTCGGCGGTCGAGCTGTGCTGGATCCTGATCGGCTATGGCGCGATCGCTTCCGTGCTGCCGGTGTGGCTGCTGCTGGCGCCCCGCGATTATCTCTCCACCTTCCTCAAGATCGGCGCGATCGCCGCGCTGGCGATCGGCATCGCGATCATGGCGCCGCCGCTGCGCATGCCTGCGGTCACCCAGTTCATCGACGGCAGCGGCCCGGTCTGGGCCGGCGCGCTGTTCCCGTTCCTGTTCATCACCATCGCCTGCGGCGCGGTCTCCGGCTTCCACGCGCTGATCGCGAGCGGCACCACGCCGAAGCTGATCGCCAGCGAAGGCGACGCGCCCTTCATCGGCTATGGCGCGATGCTGATGGAGAGCTTCGTCGCGATCATGGCGCTGGTCGGTGCCTCGATCCTCGATCCCGGCGTCTACTTTGCCATGAACAGCCCGGCGGCGGTGCTGGGCACCGACGTCCATTCCGCGGCCACGGCCGTCACGGCGATGGGCTTCCCGGTCACGGTCGAGACGCTTGCCCAGACCGCCCGCGACGTCGGCGAGACCACGATCGTCTCGCGCTCGGGCGGGGCGCCCACGCTGGCGGTCGCGATGGCGCACATCTTCAGCCATGTCGTGGGCGGCAAGGCGATGATGGCCTTCTGGTATCATTTCGCCATCCTGTTCGAAGCGCTGTTCATCCTGACCGCGGTGGACGCGGGCACGCGCGCGGGCCGCTTCATGCTCCAGGACCTGATCGGTCTGGTCGTCCCACGCTTCCGGGAGGCGTCGGCGATCGTGCCGGGCGTGGTCGCGACCGCGCTGTGCGTCGCCGCCTGGGGCTTCTTCCTCTACCAGGGTGTCACCGATCCGCTGGGCGGGGTGAACACGCTGTGGCCGCTGTTCGGCATTTCCAACCAGATGCTGGCGGCCGTGGCGCTGGTGCTGGCGACCGTCGTGCTGTTCCGCATGAAGCAGCAGCGCTTCGCCTGGGTGACGATGGTGCCGGCCGCCTGGCTGCTGGTCTGTACGGGCAGCGCGGGCTTGTTGAAGCTCTTCTCGGCCGATCCGAAGGTCGGGTTCCTGGCGCACGCGGCGCGGTACGGGGACGCGCTCACCAGCGGCCAGGTGCTGGCGCCTGCCAAGGACCTCGCCGAAATGCGCCGCATCGTGTTCAACGATCGCATCGATGCAGGGCTTTGCGCGATCTTCCTCGCGGTGGTCTTCTCGATCGTCTTCTACGGCATCCGCACCTGCCTCCAGGCGCGGCGGATCCCCCGGCCGAGCGTGACGGAGATCCCGCCGACGCTGGCGCGGGTGGAGGCGGCGGAATGAGCCGGCTCGCCGCCCTTGCGGCACGCGTGCGGGAAACGGCCCACCTGATGGTCGGCATGCCCTCCTATGCTGCCTATCGCCTGCACATGGAGCAGCATCACCCCGAGAGGCCGACCATGAGCGAGGCGGAGTTCTTCCGCGATCGGCAGCAGGCCCGCTACGGTGGCAAGAACGGCGGTCGCTGCTGCTGACCGGCGCGTTCGGCCCTTCGTGCGCCCCGGGGACCGTCAAACGGCTTGAGCCGGCCAGCCAAGCGTGTAGGGCCGCACGCCCATGTCGCACGCACGCCCCACCGCCCTCGGCCTAGATTTCGGCACCACCAACTCCGTCGCGGCGGTAGCCCGGGGCGGTGCGGCCGACCTCGTCCTGCTGGACGCCCCGGACGGGCCGGATGCGGTGTTCCGATCCGCGCTCTGCTTCTGGCAGGATGACGCGTTGCCCGGCGGCGTCGCGTCCGAGGCCGGGCCATGGGCCATCGCCGAGTATCTCGAATATCCGGAAGGCAGCCGTTTCCTCCAGTCGTTCAAGTCGGTCGCGGCAAGCAGCGCCTTCGAACAGGCGACCGTCTTCGATCGGCGCTACCGCTTCGAAGACCTCGGCCGTCTGTTCCTCGACAAGCTCGCAGCCCGGGCCGGTGGCGCGCTTGGCGGCATCGGCCGGGTCATCGTGGGCAGGCCGGTGGAATATGCCGGGCATCGTCCCGACGCCGCCCTGGCGCGCACCCGCTATGATGCGATGTTCGCCGCGCTGGGAGCGGAGATCCACTATGTCTACGAGCCGGTCGGCGCGGCGTTCAGCTACGCGGCGCGCATCGAGGATCCGGCCACCATCCTGGTCGCCGATTTCGGCGGCGGCACCAGCGACTTCTCGGTCGTCCGCATCGCGGCACCGGGCGCCGAGCGCCGGTGCGAGCCGCTCGGCCATGCCGGCGTCGGCATCGCCGGCGATCGCTTCGACTACCGCATCCTCGACCATCTCGTCCTGCCGCTCTTGGGCAAGGGCAGCAGCTATCGCTCGTTCGACAAGGTGCTGGAGATCCCGCGCGGCTATTTCACCGACTTCGCCGATTGGTCGCGGCTCGCGCTGATGCGCAACCGCCGCACGCTCGCCGAACTCGACAAGCTGCGCCGCAGCGCGCTCGATCCGGACGCGGTCGGGCGCATGATCGCGGTGATCGAGGAGGAGCAGGGCTTTCGCCTCTACGACGCGGTTGGCCGGGTGAAGCGCGACCTCTCTGCAGCGGAGAGTGCCAGCTTCCAATTCGCGGGCGGCGGGCTGTCGATCGAGGCGGAGGTCACGCGCGCGCAGTTCGAGGCTTGGATCGCGCCCGACGTCGCTCGCATCGAGGCGGCCGTCGACGCCGCCCTGGCAGCGGCCGGCGTGCCGCCGACTGCGATCGACCGCGTGTTCCTGACCGGCGGCACCTCGCTCACGCCCCGCATCCGGCGGCTCTTCACCGAGCGGTTCGGCGAGGAGAAGATCGCCAGTGGCGGCGAACTGACTTCCATCGCGCACGGCCTGGCATTGATCGGCGAGCAGGAGGATGTCGCTGCCTGGGCCGTCTGAGGCATCATCGCTGTAGAAGATGCGAGCAGAGTAGTTATGCTCCCCCTGGGGGCGGCCGTGGCGGGTGCTGCGGTCTGCGTCGGGGGAATGGGCGATGGAACGAGGGACCGGCACTTCGCAGCCGCTGGAGCCGGCCGAGCGGCACCAGCCGAGCTTCTCGCTCGGCAATCGGCTCTCGCGGGTGGGGTGGGGGCTCTGCTGGCTGTTGCTTGCCCGATGGACGCCGCCGCCGCTCCATCGCTGGCGTTGCATGTTGTTGCGCCTCTGGGGGGCGGAGATCGGCCGCGGTGCGCGCATCTATGGCTCGGTCCGGATCTGGCACCCTGGGAACCTCGAGGTCGGCGAGGGTTCGGTGCTCGGCCCCAGGGTCCGCTGCTACAACCAGGGGCGCATCACCATCGGGCGGTCGGTGGTCGTCTCGCAGGACGCGAGCCTCTGCGCCAGCACGCATGACGTGGTCGATCCCGTGTTCCCGCTCCGCCTGCGACCGATCCGGATCGAGGATCATGCGTGGATCGCAGCGGAAGCCTTTGTTGGGCCCGGTGTTCGGGTAGGGGCAGGCGCAGTGCTCGGCGCGCGGGGCGTGGCGATGCGCGACCTCGCGGCATGGACCTTCTTCTCCGGCAACCCGGCCCAACCGCTGAAGCCCAGGCCGCAGCTTCCACACTAACCAGAACGGTACGTTTCTTCTTTCCTACACAAGTGATTTTGGATCACACCTGCCGCGGATTTTCACCCTCGGGAGGCTCCGCATGTCTTCTTCCATCCCCATCGACGTACCCGCGCCGTTCGTCCCCGCAGTCGGACTATCGTTCGGACAACCGGGGGCCGATGCCGTGTTCGTGGATGCCGCCAATCCGATGCCGGTGCGGCTGGCGCGCGGCCGGGCTGCCGCATCGCCGTTGGCGGGGACCGCGTCCACGTCCGGCCGGGTCGGGCCATTCGTGCCGGAACTCGATCGCCCCATCCACCTCACCCTGTCCGGCAACTGGTCCGGCAGGGTGCGCGTGCTGCGATCCGTCGACGGCGGTACCACGCTCGACCCGCTGACGCTTGCCGGTGAGCCATGGGGCCTGTTCACGACCAACGCCAATGAACCGGTGGCGGAGGAAAGCGTCTCGGGCACGAGCTATTATCTCGAGCTTTCGCTGTTCAGCGGCGCGGTCACTTACCGGGTGGCGCAATGAGCGCGGACCTGCTGGCGCGCGGGATCGGTGCGCGCGCGCATGCCATCGCCCGACGCCACGCGCGCGAAACCGCGATGCGGGCTGCTGCCGCTATGCCCATCGGTCCGCTCCCCTGCTTCACCGTCGCGGCGAGCCCGCCGCTCATCACCACGACGGACGCTGCCGCGCCCACCATCTCCTCCGCCGTCCGGGTGACGGCGACCAACGCCTGCTTCCGCGTGACCGGCACGCCGATCGTGCCAGTGGCGGCCGATCCCTCCACCTTTGGCGCCTCGGACGGAGCAGGAGGCACCGGCTTCACGCGCCCGATCCAGTGGGAGTGGATGAGCGACGCTGCGCAAGTCGAACTGCTCGTGTTGAAGCACAATGCGTTGTTCGATCTCTTCGTCGACGGGCAGCTGGTCCAGGATGGCGCGTTCGCCACGCCCACGACGGGAGATCGGCGGCTGGTGAAGCTCGACTGGAGTGCCACCGGCGATCCCCGCCGCCCGCGGCACTACCGGCTGGCTGGGATCAACCTGCTGTTCGGTGGCCTCTATCTCGACCCTGCCGGTAGCGCCTGGTTCCCCGGCGGCTCGGCGCGACGCGGGCTCATCGCCATCGTCGGCGACAGCTATAGCCAGGGCACCGGCGCGCCTTCGGTGGCGCGGACCTGGGCGGCCGCTGCCGCCGCTCAGCTCCAGATGGATGCGTGGAGCGATGGCGTGGGCGGCGCCGGGTGGAACAGCGGGGGCGCGAATGTCCCGGCCTCGCGGGTGGCGAAGGGCGTCGCCGCCCTCACTCGGGCACCCGATCTGCTGGTGACTGCGATGGGCTACAACGACTTCGCCGCGGATGCTCCCGCCTTGGTCGGCCTGCGCGCGCGCTATGATGCATGCGTTGCCGCGATGCGGTCGGCGTGGCCGGCTGCCCGCATTGTCACGCTCGGACCTTGGACACCGCTTGGGCCCACGACGGCATTGGGGCGGGTCAAGGCGGCGCTGGTCGAGGCAGCGGCCGCCAACGGAGCGGCGTTTCTGGATATCGAGAACTTCGTCGGCGTCGGCAACCGCGGCATCTACACCGCGCCGGACAACGTCCACCCGACCGCAGCCGGCCACCTCTACCTCGGGCGCCGCATCGGGCAGGCGATCGCGGAGGCGCTGGCGTAGCCGGCTAGAGGGAAACGCCCGCCGGCCGCCCCCACGACGGTCGGCGGGCAGTCGCCGCCTGTCCGCCGTCAGCACCAATGGCACAGATTTGAGGTTGTGATTTAAGGAGGATCTGGGCTTCGTCGTAGTGACGAAGGAACGAAGATGAAGCCCAGATCCTCCAATGTAAAATCGCCCGCC
>NZ_JAKRNR010000016.1:0-85416 GCF_022346685.1 Sphingomonas sp. ACRSK
CGCGAACGCGATCTGCTCTTCCGTGTACCTCGACTTCTTCATGTCCCAGCTCCTTGCACACAGGCTTTAAAGGGCCGGAAAACTCTCACTCAGCTTGGATGAAAAAACAGGGAGAACGTCAGTGTCGATCCGCTGGAACACTGTACCGCACCATCCGTTTCGCGCTCACCAATTGGGAGACGAACATGCGGAAGCTGCTGATCACGATGAGTGCACTTGCGCTGGGGGCGATGCCCGCAGCCGGCATCGCGCAGACGATGACCCCGGAACAGGTCGGGGCCGCGCCGATGAGCGGGACTCCGTCCGAGAACTACGCCGCCTGGGCGGCCGACAGCGACAAGTACGAGATCCAGTCCAGCCGGATCGCGCTGACGAAGTCCAAGAGCGACGCGACCAAGGCGTTCGCGCGCGAGATGATCGCGGATCATACCACCACCACCAAGGCGCTGATGGCAGCGCTCCCGAAGACGGAGCCCAAGGTCAAGCGCCCGCCGAGCGCGCTTTCGGAGCCGAATGCGGCCAAGATCGCGGCCCTGAAGGCTGCGGATGCCGACAGCTTCGACGCGCTCTACATGCAGCAGCAGGCCGAGGCGCACCGCGCGGCCTGGTCGCTGCACAAGGGCTATTCGACCGACGGGCAGGACCCGGCGCTGAAGCAGGTGGCGGACTCGGCCGTGCCGATCATCGAGAAGCACCTGGCGCACCTGCAGAGCGCACCGGGCGGCATGTAAGCCGCGCCAGAAGGTGACATGGAGGAGGGCTCGCCGGACCGGCGGGCCCTCTTTTTTTCGACCGGTCTACCCGGCGGAACAATGGGTTGCCGCGTCGCACGGTTGCGGCGCGACGCATCTGGGCCTAGCGGATGCGGCATCATGACCGATCAGCCTTTTGCCGTCGCCCTTGTCTCGGGCGGCCTCGACTCCATGGTTTCCGCCGCGCTCGCTCGCGAGGCGGGATATCGTCTCCTTGCCCTGTCGGTGGATTATAACCAGCGCCACCAGATCGAGCTTGCCGCCGCCGGCCGCGTCGCCGCGGCGCTCGGTGCCGACCGGCACGTGACCCTGTCGCTCGACCTTTCCGCGTTCGGCGGATCGGCGCTGACCGCCGACATCGCCGTCCCGAAGGACGGTGTAGCGCCTGGTATTCCCATCACCTATGTGCCGGCCCGCAACACCATCTTCCTGAGCCTGTCGCTCGGCTGGGCCGAGGCAGCGGGCGCGCGCGACCTGTTCATCGGTGTGAACGCGCTCGACTATTCGGGCTATCCGGACTGCCGTCCCGAGTTCATCGCCGGCTTCGAGCATCTGGCGGCCCTTGCGACCAAGGCCGGCGTGGAGGGCGAGGGGTTCAAGATCCACGCGCCGCTCCAGCATATGACCAAGGCCGATATCGTCCGCGAAGGCACCCGGCTGGGCCTGGACCTGGGCATCAGCTGGTCCTGCTATGACCCGCAGGGCGACCTTCACTGCGGCCTGTGCGACAGCTGCCGGCTGCGCTCGAAGGGCTTCGAGGAAGCAGGCGTGCCGGACCCGACCCGCTACGCCACCGCTGCGGCCTGAGCGGGGCGTTGATATCGTGAGCTATGCCGTCAAGGAGATGTTCCTGACGTTGCAGGGCGAGGGCGTGCACGCCGGTCGCCGGGCGGTGTTCGTGCGCTTTGCGGGGTGCAACCTGTGGAGCGGGCGCGAGGTCGACCGTGCGAGCGCCATCTGCCGCTTCTGCGACACCGACTTCGTCGGAACCGATGGCGAGGGCGGGGGCAAGTTCGCCGATGCGGCGGCACTGGTCGCGGCGGTCGAGGGCTTCTGGGGACCCGGCGCCGAGCGCCGCTTCGTCGTGCTGACGGGCGGGGAGCCCATGCTCCAGATCGACGATGCGCTGGTGGAGGCGCTGCATGCGGCCGGCTTCACCATCGCCATCGAGAGCAACGGCACGATCGCGGCGCACCCGGGGATCGACTGGGTATGTATCAGCCCAAAGGCGGGCAGCACCGTCGTGCAACGCAGCGGCGATGAACTGAAGCTCGTGTGGCCGCAGGCGGGCCTGAGCCTGGAGGAGATCGAAGGCTGGAACTTCGCCAACTTCCTGGCCCAGCCGCTCGACGATCCCCAGGCGGATGCGAACCGGCAAGCGGCGGTCGCGCTCGTGCTCGCCCGGCCGAAATGGCGCCTGTCTCTCCAGACGCACAAGCTGCTCGGGCTGCGGTAATCCGCAGCCCGGATCGGGATCAGCCGAGCAGCGGATAGGCGCCGCAGCGCTTGTCCTGCCAGATGCCCTTCTTCCAGCACTTCGGCCGGGTGAGCGGCTCCATGTTCGTGAGCGAGCGCTGATAGAAGCCGCCGGGGAACTGCTGCTCGCTCGAAGGAACGAGGCTGTTGCGGAGCTTGCGCATGTGCTGTTCCGCAAGTGCACCGAACTGGCCCTTGGGCGTGAACACCGCCTCCTGGCCGATCTCGCCCGCTGCCTGGCAGAAGTTGAGCTGGGCCGAGACGGTCGAGAAGCTCGAGTAGACACGCGTGCCGAACTGGTCGAGCGCGTTCTGCCCTTCCTTTTTGGTCTTGGCGTTGCGCTCGAAGTACTTCGCCAGGATCTCGTAGCTGCGCTTCAGCTCGTCCGCATGGGTGTCGAGCAGGTCGTTGTAGTTGTTGAGCGTCAGCAGCGTGGGCTCGAACTGGCACTGGAGCGCGGCGACGTTGAGGCCCGCGCGCAGGTTCCAGGCCAAGGCGGCGCGCAGTTCGTCACCGGTCGCGCCGGGAAGCGCCTGGACGGTGATGCCGGGCTCGGCACCCGTCACGCGCGCACCCGACAGCTCAGGCGACTTGAAGAAGAACTGCGCGGAGGCGGGGGCGGCGTAGGTTGCCGCCGCAAGGGCCGCGCCGGCGATCAGGGTTCGCACTGACTTCATGGGATCCTCTCACGCGCCGATGCGGCGCCACGAGGAGGGGTTACGGGGTTTTGGCGTGCGTCGCCAAGACCCTTTTTGCGCGTCGCCGACGATATGCAATCCGCAGCCAGCTGCTTGGGATTCAACGGAATCTTCAGGCGGCGGTTTGCTGCGCTGCGGCAGCTGAGCAGGGCGCCTCCCAGGCGGCCCCGATCGACCAAAAAACAAAGGCCGCCCGGTCGCCCGGACGGCCTTTGCTGAACAGACGCCGAAGCGTCTGATTACATCGCGTTGGTGGTCGCGGTGGTGTCGTTGCCCAGCGCGGTGTCGTTCGCGAGCATCGTGTCGTTCGCGAGCATCGCGTCGTTGCCCATGGCGCCATCAACGGCGGTCATGTTGTCGGTCATCGTGCCGTCGAGCGAGGTGTCGGTCGAGTTCAGATCGGTCACGATGGTGTTGTCCGTGGTGGTCTCGGCCGAGTCGCCGCAAGCTGCGACCATCAGCGCCGCACCGGCGACCATCGAGCTGGTAACGATCTTGGAAATGATTGCGCGCATGTAGAGCTCCCTAAACAAGTGGTTTGGCGGCTTATCTGCCGTTTAATACCCAACCGGGGATGGACATTAGTCGGTTCGCGGGCAGCCCTCAAGCGGGTTTTCGCGCGATGCGGTGAGTGACGCCAGCAACGTCGGAAATTCCAGCAAAAGTGCCGCGTCGAAGCTTTCCTGGCGAGCATCCCGCCCGAGCTGTTCGAGACTGGTTACTGGGAATTCGGGAAGGCCGCACGGCACGATCCCGCCGAAGTGGGTGAGGTCCGGAGACAGGTTGACCGAAAAGCCGTGGAAGGTGACCCAGCGCCGCACACGAACGCCGATCGCGCCGATCTTTGCCTCCTGCCCGCCATCGCGGGTCCAGATGCCGATCCGCTCGGGGACGGAAAACGCCTTCACCTCCAGCCGGGCGAGGGCGCGGATGACCCATTGCTCCACCGCATGGACGAAGCAGCGGACGTCGCGCCCGCGCTGAGCGAGGTTCAGCATCAGGTAGCCCACCCGCTGGCCGGGGCCGTGATAGGTGTAGCGGCCGCCACGGCCTGCCGGATAGACCGGGAAGCGCGGGTCGAGCAGCTCGGCCGGATCGGCGCTGGTTCCTGCGGTGTAGAGCGGCGGATGCTCAACCAGCCACACCAGTTCGCCGGCCGTACCATCCGCGATCGCGGCTGCCCGCGCCTCCATCGTGGCGAGAGCCCGCGGATAGTCGGTGAGGCCAGGCTCGATGCGCCATTCCGGCAGTATGGGTTGGGGCGATGGGGGAGTATCGGGCGTAAGCATTGGCAAGCCCCGGTAGCACAGGTACAGCCACGCGTCATGCAACCAGTGGGGAATGGGGCGCCGATGCGGGCCATGGTCGAGATGGAGCAGGTGTGGGATCGCACCGCTGCATTCCTCCGCGCACGTCGCGCCACGCTGGTCGCGTTGGCGCTGCCGGCACTGTTCGTGCCCGCCGTGATCGGCGGTCTGGCCGAAACCGCTGCTGCGCAGGATGTCGGCGCATCGGGCGGGATCTGGATGCCGGTGCGGCTCGTAGTCGGGCTGCTGATGCTATGGGCCGAACTCGCGATCCTTGCCCTGGCCGCGGGGCTCGACAGCCCGCGCGCGGCGCTTCGGCAGGCCGGGTTGCGCCTGCCGGTGGTGATCGGCTTCACCCTGCTTTTGACCGCGCTGCTGCTGCTGCTGGCGATGCCGGCGGTGGCGATCCTCGCGGCCTACGGCTTTGACTTCGTGGCCGCGGCGGCGGGCGAGAGCGTGACGCCGAGTGTCGCGGCGGCGGCATGGATCGCGCTCTATGCGCTGGTGCTGATCCCGTTGCTGCTGTGGGTCGCCGCACGGCTGAGCCTCTTGGCCCCGGTCATCCTGCAGGAGCGGCGCGGGCTGGGCGCGATCGCGCGCACCGTTGCCCTTACGCACGGCCTCGCCGCCAAGATCATCGGCATGTTCCTGCTCTACGGGATCGTCTCGACGGTGCTCACGGCTGCGACCCAGTACGCGGGCGGCACCATTCTCGCGCTGATCTTCGGCAGCGACGACGGCCTGGGCGTGGCGTCCGTGCTGACGCTGCTGCTCACCACCCTGGTGGAAACGGCGCTCGCCGTGATGCTGTGGGTGTTCACCGGCAAGCTCTACCTTGCGGCACGCGAACGACAGGACGGAACGGCGGCACATCGATGAAGCTGAATATGGCCGCCGTGGTCGGCGGCGCGTGGACCCTTTGGCGGCGGGAACGTGCGCTGCTGTTGCCGCTGGCGGGTGTGTTTCTGGTGGTGCCGACGATGGCGGCGACCATCTGGATGGTCGTGCCGGAGGTTCCGGACCCGGCGGCGCCGGCGGACGCCGCCACGTTGCTCCAGTCCATGCAGGCCTATCTCTACGCCAACTTGCACTGGCTGCTGCTGCAGACGCTCCTCGGCCTGTTCGGCACCGGCACGATCCTGGCGCTGTTCCTCGATGCGGGCCGGCCGACGGTTGCAGGCGCGATGGGCGTCGCGCTTCGACGCTTCCCCGCGCTTCTGCTGGCCCAGATCGCATGTCAGTTCGCGGTGGTGCTCGGCCTGATGGCGTTTCTGCTGCCCGGGCTCTACGCCGTGGGGCGAATCTTCCTGATCCCCGCCGCGATTGTTGCCGAGCCGCGGCGCAATGCGCTCGATGCCATGGCGCGCGGGCTCCAGCTTACCGCCGGCAACGGCTTCGCCCTGCTCGGGCTCCAGGCGGTCTTCTACTTCGCCGCGCAGATGGTGGTGGCGCTTGGCAGCGCGTTCACGTCCGCAGGGCAGGGGAACGACGTCGCGGTGGCCCTGGGTGCGCTCGTCGCCGGCATCGCGAACGGCGGGATGACGCTCGCCTATGCCCTGTTGCGCGTCTCCGCCTATGCTCAGGCGAGCGGCAGCCGCGGATAGTGCGACGCCGCGTCGGGCGACAGGATGCCCGATGCGCGCGGATCGGCGAAGGTCTCCACGGTTCGCTTGAACGGCACGAACCCGCTCTTGCGATAGAAGCCCAGCGCGCGCGGGTGGTCGAGCGTGCAGGTGTGGACCCACAGCCGCTCGACGTCCTTGCGCCAGGCGAGGGTCAGCGCCTGGGCCATCAGCCACCCGCCAAGGCCGCGGCCGACCAGTTCCGGGACCAGCGCGAAATAGGACAGCTCGCACTCGCCTGCGCGACGGTGGTCGAGTTCCAGCATCCCGACCTCGATGCCGCGCGGATCGACCGCGGCGTACACCGAGATGCTGGGATCGTGGACAATCGCGCGCAAGCGGTCGTCGTCCATCACCAGCCGCGAGAACCACAGCCACGGCTCCCCGACCCGGCGGAACAGCGCCCGGTATTTGGCAAGGTCCGGTTCGCGCCAGTGGACGAGCCGAAGGGGCGCGTCGGGAAGCGGGCGTAGCGGCGGCCGCGCCCGCATCTCGAGCGAGGTGACGATCGTGGCGACCTCGTCGGGACGGACGGGGATCAGCCCCACGGGATCAGCTCCAGCTCGCCATCGGCGGCAGGCTCATCAGGATCGCGTCGATGTTGCCGCCGGTCTTCAGGCCAAACAGGGTGCCGCGGTCATAGACCAGGTTGAATTCGGCGTAGCGGCCCCGCCATTCGAGCTGCCGGACGCGATCGGCCTCGGTGAAATCCTGGTTCATCCGGCGGCGCACCAGTGCCGGGTAGATCGCGAGGAACGCCTCGCCCACGTCGCGGGTAAAGGCGAAGTTCGCATCGAAGTCACCTTCCAGATGGTCGTAGAAGATGCCGCCCACGCCGCGGTGCACGTTGCGGTGAGGGATGAAGAAATAGTCGTCCGCCCACTTCTTGAACCGCGGATAGTGATCGGGATCGTGCCGGTCGCACGCGGCTGCCAGCGCCTGGTGGAAGTCGGTGGTGTCCTCGTCATAGGGGATCGGCGGGTTGAGGTCCGCCCCGCCCCCGAACCAGCGCTTGGTGGTCACCAGGAAGCGCGTGTTCATGTGCACGGCGGGCACGTGTGGGTTCGCCATGTGCGCGACGAGGCTGATGCCCGTGGCGAAAAAGGCGGGGTTCTCAGCCGCGCCATGGATGGACTGGGCGAAGCCGCCCTCCAGCGTGCCGGCAACCGTGGACACGTTGACGCCCACCTTCTCGAACACGCGCCCCTTCATCAGCCCGCGCACGCCACCACCGCCATGGCCGCCCGCCGAATCGACCCGGTCCCACGGGCTGTAGTCGAAGCATGCGTCCGACCCGGCTTCGCGCTCGATCGCTTCGAATTCGGCGCAGATCCGGTCGCGCAGGTGCTCGAACCAGGTACGCGCGGCAAGCTGTTGAGAATCGAGAGGTTCCATCGCGACGGCTTAGCTTCGTCCCCCGCGCGAAGTCGAGAGCCTCAGCCGAAAGCCGGCCAGCCGCCAGTCTGGCGCAGCGCCTCGCCCACCACCATGGCGCCCGCGACGGCGACGTTCAGCGAGCGCATCTCGGGACGCATCGGAATGGCGACCGCGAGATCGGCGGCCGCGTGCACCGCCTCCGGCACGCCGGAGCCTTCGGAACCCAGCAGCAGCGTGTCGCTTGCGTCGAATCGCGCACTCGGCAGCGGCACCGCGCCGCGGGTGGTGAGCAGCACGAGGCGGCCGGGCAGCTGCGCGCGGAATGCTTCCCAATCGACGTGGCGCACCACCGACGCCTGCGCCGCATAGTCCATGCCGGCGCGTGCCAGCGCACGGTCGCTCCACGGGAATCCCATCGGCTCGATCAGGTCGATGCCCACGCCAAGGCAGGCACCCAGCCGGAGGATGGTGCCGACGTTTCCGGCGATGTCGGGCTGAAACATTGCGATCCGCACCGCACGGCTTTGCCCTGCCTCAAACTCTTGCGCAACGATGCGGTGTAAAGGCGGCGCGCAGGCAGTAGCGCGGGGGCGGTTGGCAAAGTGACGCCCCCACGTCTATCACGTTGCGGAGGCGCCGGAGATCAAGGCTACTTGACGCAGCCGAATAGATGGCAAGGCTGCCTGTAATTCTCTGAGGCGCGTTCGCGCCGAATGGTTTGGGTGCAGGGGCAAATAGCGCATGGCGACAATAGACGAGGTTCCCCCCGGCGGAGCGACCGGCTCGCATGAAGATGTGATCGAGAATCCCCGCCGACGCGATTATCTATCCATTGGCGCGGTGGCATTTGCAGGGGTGGGCGTGGGGGTGATCGCCCTTCCGCTCATCAACCAGATGAGCCCCTCGGCGGACGTGCTGGCGCTTTCGACCACGGAACTCGACCTGTCGGCGATTGAGCCCGGCCAGGCGATCAAGGCCTCGTTCCGCAAGCAGCCGCTGTTCGTGCGCAACCTCACCCCGCAGGAGATCGAGGCCGCCAACAAGGTGCCGCTGTCGGACCTGCGCGATCCCCAGTCGCTCGCCGAACGGACGAAGGAGGGCAAGGCCAACTGGCTCGTGACGCTAGGCGTGTGCACCCACCTGGGCTGCGTTCCGCTGGGCGCGGGCGAGGGCGAGAACAAGGGGCCGTTCGGCGGCTATTTCTGCCCGTGCCATGGCTCCGCCTATGACACGGCCGGGCGAATCCGGCAGGGGCCTGCACCGCTGAACCTGGCGGTCCCCGACTATTCGTTCACGTCCGACACCACGATCCTGGTCGGCTGAGGAGAGACACGCGATGAGCTTTCCCTGGGCCCAGCACTATGCGCCGAAGCACCCGCTGATGCAGTGGGTGGACAGCCGCCTGCCGCTGCCGCGCTTCGTCTACAACGCGATCGGCGGCGGCTATCCCGTCCCGCGCAACCTCAATTACTTCTGGAACTTCGGCATTCTCGCGGGTGCCGCGCTGATGATCCAGATCGTCACCGGCGTCGTGCTGGCGATGCATTATGCCGCCAACGGCGCGGTCGCGTTCGACTCGGTCGAATCGATCATGCGCGACGTGAACGCCGGCTGGTTCCTGCGCTATGCGCACGCCAACGGCGCCTCGATGTTCCTGGCGGTGGTCTACATCCACATCTTCCGCGGGCTCTATTACGGTTCGTACAAGGCGCCGCGCGAGATGGTGTGGCTGCTGGGCGTCGTCATCTTCCTCTTGATGATGGCCACCGCCTTCATGGGCTATGTGCTCCCCTGGGGGCAGATGAGCTTCTGGGGCGCGCAGGTGATCACCGGCTTCTTCTCGGCGATTCCGGGCGTGGGTGAGACCATCCGCATCTGGCTGCTGGGCGGCTATGCGCCGGACAATGCCGCGCTCAATCGTTTCTTCTCGCTCCATTATCTGCTGCCGTTCGTGATCCTGGGGGTCATCATCCTCCACATCTGGGCGCTGCATATCCCCGGCTCGGGCAACCCGACCGGCGTGGAGGTGAAGGCCGAGCAGGATACGGTGCCGTTCCATCCCTATTATACCGCCAAGGACGGCTTCGGCCTGGGCGTGTTCCTGATCATCTTTGCAGCGCTGCTGTTCTTCGCGCCCAATTACCTGGGACACGCGGACAACTACATCCCGGCAAACCCGCTCTCGACGCCTGCGCACATCGTGCCGGAATGGTATTTCTGGCCCTTCTACGCGATCCTGCGCGCGTTCACCGTGGACTTCATCATCCCGGCGAAGCTGTGGGGCGTGCTGGCGATGTTCGGCTCGATCCTGCTGCTGTTCTTCCTGCCGTGGCTCGATCGCTCGCCGGTCCGTTCGGCGAACTTCCGCCCGGTGTATCGCACGCTGTTCTGGGTGCTGGTGCTCGACGTGCTGGTGCTGGGCTTCTGCGGCGGTGCGCCGGCGGAACCGGCCTACATCATCGCGAGCCAGATCGCGGCGGCCTATTACTTCCTCCACTTCCTGGTGCTGGTGCCGATCGTCTCCGCCCTGGAGCGTCCGCGCCCGCTGCCGAACTCGATCACCGAGGCGGTGCTGGAAGGAAAGAGCGGCTCTCGCATGCGCGAAACTGCAGTGACCGGCGCGCCGGCCGCGGCCGAATAAGGGGCATCGACTTTCATGATCTCTTCCCTTTTCCGGTTGGCGTTGCGCAACCTGAACATCCTGATCGGTCTCGCGTTCGCGGGCGTGCTGATGCTCGCGCTCATCACGACCGTCTACGGCCTGGTCACCGAGCCTGCCGCACCGACCGCGGAGCATGAGTTCCACCGGGAGCACAAGCCGCTCAAGCTGGCGTCGGACGGGCCGTTCGGCCGCTTCGACCGCCAGCAGCTCCAGCGCGGCTTCCAGGTCTACAAGGAAGTCTGCGCCGCCTGCCACTCGCTCCGCCTGGTCGCGTTCCGCAACCTGGAGGACCTCGGCTACAACGAGGCCGAGGTGAAGGCGATCGCCACCCAGTGGGCGATCCAGCAGCCGAGCATCAACCCGGAAACCGGCGAGACGGCAACGCGGGCCAACATCCCGTCCGACCGCTTCCCGCTGGCCTTTGCGAACGACGTCGCCGCGCGGGCTGCGAACAACAACGCGATCCCGCCCGATCTTTCGCTGATCACCAAGGCGCGCGAGGGCGGGGCGGCGTACATCTATTCGCTGCTGACCGGCTATCAGAACCAGCCCGCGGAACTGGTGCACGAGTTCCCGGGTGCGAAGACGCCGGAAGGGTTGCACTACAACCCCTACTTCCCGAACCTCAACATCGCGATGCCGCCGCCGATCACCAGCAACGACCAGGTGACCTACCAGGACGGCACGCGCGCGACGATCGATCAGATGGCAAAGGACGTCTCGGCGTTCCTCGTCTGGACCGCGGAGCCGAACCTGGAGACGCGACACCAGGCGGGATTGGCGACGATCCTCTTCCTGCTGATCTTCACGCTGCTGACCTTCGGGGCCTATCGCAACATCTGGCGGGGCGTGAAGCATTGATGACGACTGAGAGCGCCGCCGAAGCGATCCGGCGGCGCATCCGGACGATCCCGGACTTCCCGAAGCCCGGCATCCAGTTCCGCGACATCACGACCCTGCTGCTCGATGCCGAGGGATTGCGCCTTGCCGTCGAGCAGATGGTCACCTCGGTCGAAGGGCCGATCGACCTGGTGGCGGGCATCGAGGCGCGCGGCTTCGTCTTCGCGCCCGCCGTCGCACTCGCGCTGGGCGCGGGCGTGCTGCTGGTGCGCAAGGACGGCAAGCTGCCCGGCGCGACCATCGCCGAGGACTATGCCCTCGAATATGGCACCGACCGCATCACCATCCATGCCGATGCCTGCGCGCCCGGTGCCCGGGTGCTGCTGGTGGACGACCTGATCGCAACGGGTGGCACTGCACGCGCGGCGGTGCGGCTGCTGCGCAAGGCGGGCGCCACCGTCACCCAGGCAGCCTTCGTGATCGACTTGCCGGACTTGGGCGGCGCCGACGCGCTGCGGGGGGAAGGCATCACCGTTCGCAGCCTGGTGGCGTACGAAGGAGACTAGGCGTCCTCGACCGCGCTGGCGGCGGCGACCTTCTGCCGCCCCAGCCGGTGCTCCCGCCAGACGATGAACAGGCCGCTCGCGACGATCACGGGTGCGCCGATCCAGGTTGCCGACCCGGGGAGCAGGCCGAACAAGAGCCAGCCGTAGAGCGTCGCCCAGACTAGGCCCGAATAGTCCATCGGTACGACGACGGCGACCGGCGCGTGGCGCAGTGCGGCGGTGAGGGCGATCTGGCCCATGCCGCCGACCAGCCCGATCGACACCAGGATAGCCCAAGTCGCGGCATCATGCGGCTTCAGGTTGAACGCGTAGAGCAGCGCAAGCGGCGGAAGCGACAGCAGCGAGAACCAGAACACCGTGGTTCCGCTGTTCTCCGTCCGCCCGAGTTGGCGCAGCAGGATGGCGACGATCGCCACGAACAGCGCGGCGAGAAGCCCGACGACCGCGCCGAACGGCGTGACAGGATGCCCTGCACCGGGCTGGGCGACGATCAGCACGCCCGCAAAGCCCACCAGCACCGCGCTCCACCGCTGCCAGCCGGTGGGCTCGCGCAGGATCAGCGCGCCGAGGATGGTGGCAAAGATCGGCACGGTGAACTGAAAGGTGGTCGCCTCCGCCAGCGGCAGCAGCAACACCGAGCCGAAGGTGAACACCATGCCGAGGAGCCCGACTGCCGAGCGGCCTAGATGGGCGCCGAAGCGCCGGGTCCGAAGCGTGGCGAGACCCGGTCCCATCGCCACGAAGGGGACGACCACGGGCAGTGCGCAGAACTGGCGCCAGAACATGGTTTCGAACAGCGTCGCGCCCCGCGTCTCGGCGAGCTTCACCAGCGCCGACATAGTCGAGAGGAAGAAGATCGCGAGCAGCCGCAGGCCCACGCCCTTGAGGATGGTATCGCCCGGCATGCCGCGGCTGTAGGTGGCGGAGGGACGGGGCACAACCGCGGCGGGTGAGCGGCCCGACGGTTCGCCTCTTGTGAGGCTGCGTTTAGTGTGCCGCTCCAGGAACTGGCGAGCGGGGTCGGCGGGCTCGCGGGGGCGCGAGTCCCAAGCGCTGAGGTGACCGGGCGACCCGGCGTCCGCGGCTTGTGCATTCAAGCTGAAGCTTCAGGCTCGGCATGAGCGACAGGGAAATCTCGAGCTTCGCTTTCCAAGACATTGCTTCCCCCCCAAATCTTCAAGGTTACGCATCCATCTCGGAGGAGTGATTTGCACGGCTCATCCGGTACGGAGATAGTGCAGGGTGGAGGCGCGCGTTGCACCTCAAAGAGTGTCCATACTGGAACGAGTACGCTCAAGATCCCAGCGGCATGTGAAAACTCCCGCTGATGTGGAGGTAGATCAAATCGCTGATAGTGGCGCGCCCGTGCACAAAGCGCGAACGATTGACTCACGATAGCTGTTGGGGCGCAGAGCGCAGTTCAGGTTGCTGGTGTCCGGTGCGCTCGCCTGCTTCCCGCGGCCGGAATTCAGCGATGCCCTTGTCAGCTACGACATGATCACGCCCATTGCAGCGCTGGGGCTCATCGAGAGGATTCACTGGAAGCCGGCCATCCGCTGGCGCATCCGGGCGATCCATCTGCTCGCGCCCGTTCGCGCGGTCGACCTGGTGGGACCAAGGGGCGTCATGCGGGCGCTGGAGGCACCGCGTTGGGCCTTGGACTTTGGCTTCGACCTGACCCTGCGCGCCGGACCGCGGGACAGCATCGACGCGCATGAGTCGATGTTTCTTCGCAAAGCCCGTCGTCTGGATCCCGAAAGCGGCTATCTCGGGCTGCTCGAGCTTCCGGCGACCCTGAAGCTCGCTTCCGTCGATACCTCGCTGGACAGCGCCTTCGATGGCCCGGCGCAACTGGATCTGGGTTGGCTGCCGTTCGAGCGGGTCCCGAAGGATCCCCGCCGCTTTCGTTACTTCCGGGCGCGGGCCGTCGACGGGGTAGTGACGCTTCCGCAGGAAGGCGAGGGCGTGTTCAGTTGATGCCGGGGCCTATGCCGCCACCTCTGCCCGCCACTCCCGGTACCACTCGACGAACCTCGCCACGCCGGTTTCGATCGGCGTGTCGGGCGTGTAGCCGGTGAGCGCCTGCAACAGAGTCGGATCTGCATAGGTGCGCGGCACGTCGCCGGCCTGCATGTCCATCATGTTGAGCTTGGCACTGCGGCCGGTCGCATGCTCGACGGTCCGGATGAAGTCCATCAGCGGGGTAGGCTGGCCGCCGCCGATGTTAACCACCCGGAACGGCGCCTCGTGGGAGAGCGTGTCGATCGCTGCCTCGCCGATGACGCGATTCTCTTCTGCGGGAGGGATGTCCGCGAGCCGCACCACCGCCTCGATCAGATCGTCGACATAGGTGAAGTCCCGCGCCATCTGGCCGTGGCCGTATACATCGATCGGTCGGTTGTTCAGGATCGCGTCCGTGAACTTGAACAGCGCCATGTCGGGCCGGCCCCACGGGCCATAGACCGTGAAGAAGCGGAACATGGTGCTCGGCACGCCGAACAGATGGGCATAGCTGTGCGCCATCGCCTCCATGCCCTTCTTGGTCGCGGCGTAGAGGCTCAGCGGTTCGTCCGCGCGATGGGATTCGCTGAACGGCACCGTCGGATTCGCGCCATAGATCGACGAGGTCGACGCCATCAGCAGATGCTGTGGTTGGAGCGCGCGCGCGAGTTCCAGCACATTCCAGGAGCCGGTCAGATTGCTCTCGACATAGGTGCCGGGCGCCTCGATCGAATAGCGCACGCCCGCCTGGGCAGCGAGGTGAATGATCACCTCCGGCTCCGCGATCTCGGCGGCCTGGTAGAGCGCGGACCGGTCCTCCAGCATCCCCTCGACCATGCGGAACCGGTTCGACCGGGCGAGCACGGCGTTGCGGGCCTGCTTCAGGCGCACGTCATAATACCGCGTCATCCCGTCGAAGCCGGTGACGTCGTGCCCGTCGGCCAGCAGGCGGCGCGCCAGATGGAACCCGATGAACCCGGCGGTGCCGGTGATCAGGTACCGCATCAGTCGACGGTCGCTTCCGCGGGGGCCGCCTCGCTGGTGGCCGCAGGCTTCCCATGTCCCGGGCGGCCCACACCGCAGTAGGTGAAGCCGGCCGCCTCGATCGCTTCGGGGCGGTAGATGTTGCGCAGGTCGACCAGCACCGGCTGCGCCATGATGCGGCCCAATCGCTTGAGGTCGAGTGCGCGGAAAGCGTCCCATTCGGTGACGATCACGACCGCGCAGGCACCCTCTGCGGCGGCGTAGGCCGAATCGGTGTAGACGATGTCCGGCATCAGCGTGCGGGCGGCCTCCATCCCCTCCGGATCATAGGCGCGCACGGTGGCGCCGGCATCCTCGAGCACCTGGACGATCGCAAGCGCGGGCGAATCGCGCATGTCGTCGGTGTTGGGCTTGAAGGTGAGGCCGAGCAGCGCGATCGACTTGCCGCGAACGTCTCCGCCCAGTGCGGCGATGACCTTGCGCGCCATCGCGCGCTTGCGCGTGTCGTTCACGGCGACCGTAGTCTCGATGAGCCGAATCGGTGCTTCGTAATCCTGCGCCGTCTTCACCAGCGCCAGCGTGTCCTTGGGGAAGCAGGAGCCGCCATAGCCTGGGCCTGCGTGCAGGAATTTGGAGCCGATCCGGTTGTCGAGGCCGATGCCGCGCGACACGTCCTTCACGTCCGCACCGACCTTTTCGCACAGGTCGGCGATCTCGTTGATGAAGGTGATCTTCATCGCGAGGAAGGCATTGGCGGCGTACTTGATCAGCTCGCTGGTGCGCCGGCCGGTGAACAGCACCGGCGAACGGTTGAGGAACAGGGGTCGGTAGACCTCTTCCATCGGCGCGCGCGCACGCTCGTCCTCGATACCGACGACGATGCGGTCCGGCCGCTTGAAGTCCTCGATCGCCGCGCCCTCGCGTAGGAACTCGGGGTTGGAGGCGACCGCGAACTCGGCGTCCGGGTTCACCTCGGCGATGATGCGCTCGACCTCGTCGCCCGTGCCGACGGGCACCGTCGACTTAGTGACGACGACGGTGAAGCCCTTGAGAGCCGCGCCGATCTCCCGCGCGGCGGCATAGACATAGGAGAGGTCGGCGTGGCCATCGCCGCGACGGGAAGGGGTGCCGACGCCGATGAACACCACGTCGGCCTCCGCCACTGGCGCCGCCAGTTCGGTGGTGAAGGAGAGGCGACCGGCCGCGACATTGCGCGCAACGAGCTGGTCGAGGCCCGGCTCGTAAATGGGAATGCCGCCCGCGCGCAGCTTGGCGATCTTCCCCTCGTCCTTGTCGACGCAGACCACGTCATGACCGAAATCGGCGAAGCAGGCCCCGGATACCAGCCCGACATATCCCGATCCGATCATGACAATGCGCATTGCGTGCTCTTCCTTACTGCCGGGTAGCCGCCGATCTGGCGGAGCCGAGGCGTATCACGGTCCTGGCACATATGGGCGAACGCAGCGGCAGGGAAGGGAGGAATACCTCGGATGTAGCGCTACGATGCGCGTGTCAGGGTTCTGCTGTCTCGCGCTCGATCGCAAAATGAAAAAAGGCCGCCCGGAGAACCGAGCGGCCTTTTTTGATCAGCGGCCGCAAGCGGCGCTTGCGGTCAGAACGGTTGAATGTCGCTGCCGTAGCTCTTGCGGAAGAATGCGAAGATTTCGAACAACATAACGGTCTCCTCGGCTTGTGCGAGGCCTAGTTAACAAGCCTTTAACCCTAATGCAAGCTTAACCTTTAGGTGGGCGAGTCATTAACCGGACCTTCAGGCCTCCGTGCGATCGGTGAAGAGCCATGATGCCGTCGTTCACACTGACTAAGCGTAAGCAGGGGATTGGCTTGTCCTTGGAAGAAGGCGCGGCATGTGGGCCCGAAAACGGTGGCCATGAGCCGCTACGGCGAGTCGATCAGAGGGAGGGGAAGCTCATCCACCCGCCACGGGTCTTACTTCTGGTGGAGGTTGCAAACTTCAGTGCGTTGCGCCGTCACCTCGGCGTCGGTCGGGCCGAGACGGTTGCAGATGCGGTGGCCGAGCGGTGCAGGGTCACGCTTCCGACCGCCCGATGCCGTTCTATGTCCGACAGGGTTGTTGCGGTTGAATTCGATACGGATGGGGTAGGCGGCGCCGAGACTGCAGCGGTTAGGTTGCAGGAGAGCTTCGCCCAACCGTTCAACTTCGAAGGAAGCCGACATTTAATTCACCCCTGCATTGGCGGAGCAGCCGGACGCGCTCGCGACCGCGAGGACGTCCGCCTCGTCGAGGGCGCGGAAAAGGCGCTTGTCGATGCTCGGGAGCAGGGGGGCATCGTGTTGCGGGATGTCGCGCAGCACGAACCAGAAATCGATCCGCTTGAGTTGATCCATGATCTGCCGCGGGCAATCGAGGCAGGGGAGATTTTTCTCCAGTACCAGCCAAAGGTCCATGTCCGTCGTCAGCAGGTCGCAAGCGCCGAGGCTTTGGTGCGCTGGCAGCATCCCAGTCGCGGGCTGGTGCTCCCCGGCGCGTTCATTCAAGCCGCCGAACAAAGCCGAGTGATCGCTGAGTTGACCCTCTGGACCCTGGATCGTGTTCTCAAGGATCAGCGCGACTTGGCGCAGTCCGGCTACGACATTCCCATCTTCGTGAATATCTCGGGCGTGCTGCTCACCGACAGCGCCTTCGTCGAGCAAGCTTGCAGCGTTCTAGGGAAAAGCGGAGCAAAGATCGGCTTCGAAATCACCGAGACGGCGGTGATCCGAGATCCGCAAAGTGCGATCCGTCACCTGCAGCGCTTCGCGGAGATTGGGGTTGCAATTGCGATCGACGACTATGGTGCGGGCCTCTCTTCCTTGGCGTATCTGAAGCAACTGCCAGCCAGAGAGCTCAAGATCGACAAGCTGTTCGTCACCCAACTGACGAGCAGCAACCGTGATCCCCTGATCGTTCGCTCCACCATCGATCTCGCACACGCGCTCGACATGGAGGTCACTGCGGAGGGTGTGGAAACCCCGGCCGCGATGGCGTTGTTGAGTGTGATGGGGTGCGACATGATTCAAGGTTACCTGATCAGCCGTCCGGTCGAGATCGGGACATTCCGTCGCTTCCTTGAAGAGGCGGCCCATCTAAAGGCGCTCGATAGTCAACGCTTTTCTTTCCTGCGCTCAGATCGCCTCTGGAAGAGCGCTTGACGTGGCGCAGCCTGTGGCGGGTACCGAAACTGGTCCTGGTTTGCTCGGCGCTAAGCTTCTATTGATCAGCTTTCTCGTTGCCGCGTTCGCGGCAGGTTCGGCTGACGCTGCTGTTCGGCAGTTCGAGATATTGAACGCTGCGGCAAGTTCACGGATGGTATCAGACCCTGGCGCTGCGCTTAACATCGCGCGTGAAGCTGAACGGCGCGCGCGCACCATTCCTGGCGATCGCACGCGAGAGTTGGCGCGGTCCCTTTGGCTGCAGGCCGACGCGGCAATCCGTCTGGGGCAGGTTGAAAAAGGGCGGGCGCTGGTCGAACTCGCAATGCAAGAAGCAAGCGGCATCCGGGATCCCAAGCTTCAAGGAGATTTGCTCCTCACACGTGGTGCGGCGAATGCCGCCGATGGAAGGGTCGCTGCGGCGCTTGCCGATTTCCAGCATGCGCATGGACGCTTCGTAGAGGCGAAGGACCAGCGAAGTCAGGCTTTGGCGCTTGCGCGCTTAGCCTCCTTGTACCGCGAAGGCGGTGATTTCCCGGGCGCCCTGCGCTATTACAATCAGGCCGAAGAAGCAGCGCGGGAAGATCGCATTCTGTTACTTGCGATCTACAATGGGCGTGGCAACGTACTGACTGAAATGAATCGCTTCACGGAAGCATCGACAGCGTTTGATAAGGCTTTGAAGTACGCGCCGATCGACAACGTCGCAGCCCGAGCACGCATTTTATCTAATCTCGGTCGCGCGCAGCTGAACTCCCGTCAGCTGCTTGCGGCTCGGCGCACGATCGATGAAGGCGTGCGCTTGGCAGAATTGGCTCAAAACCCCGAGCTTACTTCTCAGGTATATAGTGTCGCGGCGCGAGTGGCGTTGGAGCAGGGCCATCTGAGCAAGGCCCGCACACTGATCGAGCAGAGCTTTGGTGGCGTTGCTCTCGCTGAGACCACACTTGCGATGCGCGACAACCACTTGGTGGCGGCTCGGATCTACCAGCGCAGCGGGGAGCCCGAGAAAGCCGTCGAGCATCTGCTTGCGCTGCGCCGGCTGGACGAGCAGGCGCTGAGCGTCGCCACCTCCGCCAAGGCGGCGCTGATGGGCGCGCGCTTCGACTTCCAAAACCAGGAGTTGCGCATCGCGCGCCTCAAGGCCGAGGAACTGCGTCGGAACGTCGAATTCGAACGCTCGCGCACGCGTTTCCAGCAGATCCTGTTCGGTGGGATCGCTGCCGCCGTGGCGATCCTGGTGGGCCTGCTGACCTTCGGCCTGATCACGATACGCCGCAGCCGCAACGAGGTGCGCGCCGCCAACGTCGGCTTGGGCGTCGCCAATGCATCGCTGGAAAAGGCGCTCGCCGCAAAGACGGAGTTCCTGGCAACCACCAGCCACGAGATCCGCACGCCGCTCAACGGCATCCTCGGCATGACCCAAGTCATGCTCGCCGATCCGGCGCTGGAACCGGCCACGCGCGAGCGGGTGGACATCGTGCACGGGGCCGGCATGCGGATGCGCGGCATGGTCGACGACATCCTCGATGTGGCCAAGATGGAGAACGGCAACTTTACGATCGACACGACCACCGTCGATCTGCCCGCCACCCTGAAGGAGGCCACGCAGCTTTGGGAGGAGCAGGCGCAGGGGAGGGCGATCGCTTTCTCCCTGGAGTGCGCCGATGTGCCGCAATGGATCGAAAGCGATCCGACGCGGCTCCGCCAGATCGTCTTCAACCTGCTTTCCAACGCGCTGAAGTTTACCCATGCCGGCAGCATCGCGGTCCGGGCGACCGTGGTGGAGGACGATGGTGCCCGGCGCCTGCAGATCGCCGTCCGCGATACCGGAATCGGTATTCCCGCGGACAAGCACGCGCAGATTTTCGAATCCTTCCGGCAGGTGGATGCCGGCACGACCCGCCAGTACGGCGGCACCGGCCTGGGGCTCACCATCTGCCGCAACCTTGCGGTCGCGCTCGGCGGGACGATCCGGGTGGAAAGCGTGGAGGGCGTGGGCTCGACCTTCACCGTCGTCCTGCCTCTGGTGGAGGCGGCGGCACCGGCGATGGCCGATGGCAGTGCCGGGGCGGCGGCCGGCATGCTGGTGGTCGATCGCAACCCCATCGTACGCGGCATGATGCGCACGCTGTTCGCGCCGCATGTCCTTGAACTGCGCTTCGCCGCTAGCGTCGAAGAGGCGCTCGACGAACTCGCAAAGGGCGGCATCGCGCGAGTGCTGATCGACGAGGCCGCGTTGGAAGCCGACACGGACGACCCGAAGGCTCGAGTCGAGCCGATCGCAAGCGCTGCCCGCGCCGCCGGCGCGACGACCACGATCCTCTGGCCCAACCTGGACGAGCGCACGCGCGCGGCGTTGGAGGCAGCGGGGATGGACCAGGTAATCGGCAAGCCGATCTCGGGCGCGCGGCTCGTGCAGCTGCTCTTCGCGACGAAACGCAGGAATCCGGGCGATTCGCCCCTTGTTTCACGCGCGGCATAGCGCAATAGCCTTGGACACCATGCCCCCGCTGTTGACCCTCGCCACGCCCTTCAGGATCCGGGGGCGATGAACATTCTGTTTGTCGAAGACGATGCCATGAATCGCCGGGTCGTGCGCGACATGCTGGACGTCGCCGGGGCCACCATGGCGGAAGCCGATCGGGCCGAAGAAGGTCTGCGCCGGATCGATGAGGAAGACTTCGACGTGGTGCTGGTGGATCTGCGCATGCCCGGCATGGACGGGCTCGAGGCGATCGGCCGCATCCGGGCGCGCGAGGATGCCAAGCGGGACCTGCCGCTGATCGTCGTGACCGCCGACACCGCGCTCGATCTGCGCGAGCGCTGCATCGCCGCGGGGGCCGACGAGGTGCTGTTCAAGCCCGTCGCCATGGAGGCGCTGTTCGACGCGATTGGCCGCATTCTGGCGAGCAAGTCCGACGAGGACGCCATTCTCTTCTGACCTCGGGCCGCGGTGGCAGGGTTTCCGGCTGCGGAAGGCAAGGTGCCATACGACCCGTCGCCCTCAGTGCGCGGGCCTCCGCGGTCGAGCAGCCTGCCGACCCCTTGGCCACGGACTCCTATGGCTGCAGGGCGCACCAGCAGGTTGGCGATGGCGTGTTTTTCCAGCGATGGGATCATGATCCCGCACGGCAACGGGCTTCTTGCCACTCCGCTGTGCAGCGACGGTCGAAACAAGGGAAAAAGGTTGAACGCAGCGCCCCGCGCTGGTAGGGGCAGCGCATACCGCCGCGGCCTGCGCTCCGGCGACCTTTTGCTATTGCACGAAACGAATCGGAGTTAGACGGCCTCATGCAAATCATCGTCCGCGACAACAACGTCGACCAGGCTCTGCGCGCGCTCAAGAAGAAGCTGCAGCGCGAAGGCGTGTATCGCGAGATGAAGCTTCGTCGTCACTACGAGAAGCCGAGCGAGAAGCGCGCTCGCGAGCGTGCGGCTGCCGTGCGTCGCGCCCGCAAGCTCGAGCGCAAGCGCGCGGAGCGTGACAACGCCCGGTAAGATTTCGCATCCGGCGCCCGCACTCGGGTGCCGGATGTTGCTGCCTTTAAGGGTTTCCATCCTTCTTCATCGCCGTCGCGGCGCCGGTACGCGCCCCTGACATAAGCGGGATCGCTGTTCATGTCCGTCACTGCCGTCCCGCTCCAGCCCGTGAAGCGTCGCTACCTCGTCTGGCTCTGGATTGGCATTGCGCTGATCGTTGCGGCTGCGGCGGCGCTTGCGTGGGCTGGAACTCCGCACAGCAAGGTGACCGAGTCGGGTCTCCGCTACGAAATCATCGAACCGGGTACGGGCCCCGCGCCCACGGACGATGACGTCGCGCTGATCAACTATGTCGGCAAGCGCCCGGACGGTAGCGTGTTCGACCAGAACCAGCAGACTCCCATGCCGGTGCGCGGCGTGGTTCCGGGTTTCGCCGAAGCGCTGAAGATGATGCCGAAGGGGTCGAAGTACCGCTTCTGGATCCCGCCGCACCTTGGCTATGGCGCGCCGCGACCGGCGGGTGCCCCGCCGCTCACGGGGGAGCCGGCAGAACTGGCAAAGATCACGCTCCAGTTCGACGTCGAACTGCTCGACTTCATCCCGGAGGCGGTGCTGCGTCAGCAGATGATGCAGCAGATGATGCAGGGCGGCGGCGCCGGTGGTGCGATGCCGGGCGGCGGCGCACCGGAAGGTCCCGGTCGCTAAGCGCTCTGCGGAGCGCACGCCGCAGTCTGCCTGCACCCTCTCAAGCTTCCAAGGCCCGGCACGCCATACGGCATGTCGGGCCTTTTGCTGTTGGTGCGTTGCACTTCCTCGTTCTTGCGGAGCTTCACCATTCCGGGTGCGGCGCGACAGTGAAGTTCCGGCACTGGCAACTATGGGCGAAGTACCCGCCCGCCGGGGACTCGATCTGAGGCGTATGCTTCTTCCGAACTGGATTAATACCGTCGGCACTCTTCTTGAGTTAACCATGTAATGCTTCCTATAACCTGCCGGTAGCCGTATCCAGGCCGGGGGGTAGGGGATGAGCGGAGAGGCCGATCCATGGGTGCTGCCATCTGGCCCGGTCCCCACCGCGGGGCGGCAGGTCATGCGTTGGCAGCCCTCGCGCGGTGTCCTGCGAACTCGCCTGCTCTTGTTCCTGAGCTTGCTCGATCTCGTGGTGATTCTCGGCAGCTTCCTGTTCGTCGGAGCGCTCTACAGTTCCGGGGGCGCGCAGCAGGGGCTGGTGATCGGGCTTGCGATGCTCTCGATCTATTTCCTCTCCGCCTTCAGCAGCGGGGCCTTTGCCGTCTCCGTGATCGACCGCAGGAGCAGTGGTATAGCGTGCGCGCTCCGTTCCATGTTATTCGCTGCAGGGGCGGTCCTGTTCACCGCCTTCTACCTGCGGGCAAGTGCGGATTTGTCGCGAGTCATCGTTGCAGGCGGGACACTCGTCAGCCTTGCTGCCTTGACGGTCGCGCGGAGCTTGTTCCTCCGCAACGCGCGCCGCATCATTGGTGGCAACCCGTACAACGTGGTGCTTCTTTCGGACGGCGGGGCGTTTCGCAGGACCGGCGCGGGCGAATACTCTACCATCCTGGCGGCTTCTAGCTTCGAGCCAGGACGGCACGATCCGATGATGTACGATCGTCTTGCCGTGGCGCTGCAGAAGGCGGACCGAGTCATAGTCGCCTGTTCCGCCGAACGGCGGCACGCGTGGGTGCATGCGCTGCAAGGGGCAAATGTCCAGGGGGAGGTGCTGACGCCCGAACTGACGGCTTTGGCTCCGCTGGGGGTGGCGCACTTCGGTGAAGATCCGACCCTGATCGTCGCGAAGGGGCCGCTCGGGGTGGAGGAAAGGCTCGTCAAGCGCCTGTTCGACATCGCAGTCGCGTGCGGCGCGCTGCTGCTGCTGGCGCCGATATTCACGGCGATCGCGCTGGCGATCCGGATCGAGTCGCCGGGGCCGATCTTGTTCGTTCAACGCCGGATTGGCCGCGGGAACCGGATGTTCCATATGCTGAAGTTTCGCAGCATGCGCCCGGAGCAGTGCGACGAAACCGGGAGCGCCTCCACCACGCGGGATGATGACCGGATCACGCGCGTCGGACGATTGCTCCGCCGCACCAGCCTCGACGAGTTGCCGCAGCTGGTGAACGTTCTTGCGGGCAACATGTCGATCGTCGGCCCTCGGCCGCACGCGCTCGGGTCGCGTGCGGAGGATCAGCTGTTTTGGGAAATCGACGATCGCTACTGGCATCGGCACGCGGCGAAACCGGGGCTGACGGGCCTGGCGCAGGTGCGTGGCTATCGCGGCGCCACCAACCACCGGAGTGATCTGGTCAACCGGCTGCAGGCCGATCTCGAGTATCTACATGGTTGGACGATCTGGCGGGACATGCTGATCGTAGCGCAAACCGTCCGAGTGCTCGTACACCGCAACGCATACTAAGGGTGTGGACGGAATTCAGCCAATAACTGGCGGTGGCGAGATGCACCGTGTCGATAGAGGGTGCTGCAGTGAAATGGAACTGAGAAAGGTGGGCTCCAGAAGCAGTCAATCCAGAACCTTCAGCCGAATTGATAAGGCAGGAAGGGATGGCTGTTAGTCTATTGAAACGATACTCCGCCAAGACACTTGTGCGGCAAAAGTGTGCTCAGCCATAGCGACTCATATCCGAGGCAGTTTTCCGCGCGTCCGTAAGACGCATTAGAAGAGGGCATGCCTCGCATCTCTCCGGCCTTGCTTGTCCTTGTGCTCGCGTTTGCGACACCGGCCGCTGCAGTCCCCGTCTTTGCACCTGCCGTGTCCGCGAGCGACGACCTGCTGGCACTGCGCACGCTGGATCGGCGGATGGAGACGGTCGGCTATCGCCTGGCGGCGCGTGCGGCGCATTTATGCCCCGACAAGGCGCCGCTGCCCGGCTTCCTGCTGCACGACATCAGCCAGTACGGCGGATCGGATCGCGCGGAGGTGCGCACCACCTTCGGAATCGGCAATGCCCCATCGGTGCTGGCGCTGGCGCCAGACAGCCCCGCCGCGCGCGCGGGGCTTCGCGAGGACGACGGGATCGTGGCGATCGACGGTCGGCCGGTGCCCGACCTGCCGAGCGGTACGAGCGGGACCTTCACGCGCCTGCTGGCAGTGACCGACCAGATCGAGAAGGCAATGGCCGGCGGGGAGGTGACGCTGACGGTCGAGCGGAACGGCGCGCGGCAGGAGATCCGGTTCAGCCCGGAAGAGGGATGCCCATCGCGCTTCCAGACCCGACCATCGGAGACGCTCGATGCCCGCGCCAACGGCGACTATGTCGAAGCGACCACCGCGATGGTCGCCTATGCGGGCGACGATGCGGAACTCGCAGCCGTGCTCGGGCACGAGATGGCGCACAACATCCTGAAGCACCGCGCCCGCCTCAACGCCGCTGGCATCCAGCGTGGGCTGCTCCAGCAGTTCGGGCGCAACGCGCGGCTGACCCGCAACACGGAGGTCGAGGCGGACCGGTTCGGGGTGTACCTGATGGCGCACGCCGGCTTCGATCCGCAGGCGGCGGTCCGTTTCTGGGAACGCTATGGCCGGGAACATGGTGCCGGCATCTTCCGCGCGGCAACGCACCCGAGCGAACGTCGTCGCATCGAGATCATCAAGGCCGAGATCGCCCGCATGCAACGTCTGGAACAGGCCGGGCAGGAGCCGCTGCCCGATCTCGGCAGCCAGGCGGACTAACGCTCAGCCTGCAACGCGCAGGCGGGGAGTCGAGGCTTGAGCCTTGGGCTGGTCCGGCCAGATGCCGCGCGCGTCGTGCACGCGCTTGTCGGCGCGCTCGTCCAGCGGCACCGAGCGGAAGATGTCGTGGTCGACCAGCACCACGAATGCGGGGCAGGTCTCCAGCGCGGTGTCGAGATCGATCAACTGCGCACCGGTGCTCTCGAACGCCTGCGGTAGGCGTGCGGCATAGGGCTCCACGATCCGGACGCGATCGCCGAAGCGCTTCGCCAGGTGCAGCGCGACCTTAAGCGCAGGACTCTCGCGGAAGTCGTCGATGTTCGCCTTGAACGCGAGGCCCAGGCACGCGATCGGCGCTCCGGGTATCTCCTCTGCAAGGGCTTCCGCCCGGGCGATCGTGTGGGCGATCTTCGCGTCGTTCACTTCGCGCGCGGTGCGGATTAGCCTGCTATTCTCCGGATCGGCATGCACCAGGAACCAGGGGTCGACCGCAATGCAATGGCCGCCGACACCCGGCCCCGGCGACAGGATGTTGACGCGCGGGTGGCGGTTGGCGAGGCGGATCACTTCCCAAACGTCGATGCCCATCGTGTCCGCCACGACCGAGAGCTCGTTGGCAAAGGCGATGTTGACGTCGCGGAATGCGTTTTCGGTGAGCTTGGTCATTTCCGCCGCACGCGCCGTGGTGGTCACGCAGGCGCCCCGCACGAAGCGGCGGTAGAAGTACAGTGCCTTGCGGGCACAGCGCGGGGTGATGCCGCCGATCACCCGATCGTTGTCGATCAGTTCAACCAGGATCCGGCCGGGCAGCACGCGCTCCGGGCAATAGGCGATCGCGACGTCCGCGGTCCCGCTGCAATGGCCAGGGATCGCGAGGTCCGTACGCCTGTCGGCGAGCAGTGCCGCCACCTTCTCGGTGGTGCCGATCGGGGAGGTGGACTCCAGGATCACGGTGTCGCCCGCCTTGAGCACGGGCGCGATGGTGGCGGCGGCTTCCAGCACATAGCCGATGTCGGGCTCATGGTTCGGGCCGAAGGGGGTCGGCACCGCGATGACGAACACGTCGGCCGGCGCGATCTCAGTCGACGCCCGCAGCAGCCCGCGAGCGACCACGCCCGAGACCAGGCCGTCCAGGTCGATCTCCTCGATGTGGACCTTGCCCGAGTTCACTGTCTCCACCACCCGCGGATCGACGTCGATGCCGAGGACGGCGGCACCGGAGCGGGCGATCACGGCGGCGGTGGGCAGGCCGATATAGCCCAGCCCCACCATGCAAACCTTCAGTTCAGAGTCCGAAATCACGTGCCACGATCTCCGCGATCCTTGCCGATGCCCGGCCGTCGCCGAACGGATTATGCGCGCGGGCCATGGCCGCATAGGCTTCGTGGTCGTCGAGGAGCGTGCAGATTCCCGAAACGATACGATCTTCGTGCGGGCCCACGAGGCGCGCGGTGCCGGCCGTGACGCCCTCCGGCCGCTCGGTGGTTTCGCGCATCACCAGCACCGGCTTGCCGAGGGCAGGGGCTTCCTCCTGCACCCCGCCCGAATCGGTGAGGACGATGTGGGCGAGTTCGAGCGCGCAGATGAAGTTGGGGTAATCCAGCGGCGCCACGCGCGCGACGTTCGGGCGATCTCCGAGCACCGCGTCCATGGCTGCGACCACGTTTGGGTTCGGGTGGACCGGAAAGAGCACCGCCACGTCCGGGCGGTCGGCGATGCGGCCGACGGCGCGCGCGATCGCGGCCATGCCGTCGCCGAAGTTCTCCCGCCGGTGGGTCGTCACCAGCACGACGCGCTTGCCGGCAAAGCGTTCTGCAATGGGCGCGATCTCGGCAGCGAGCCCGGGATCGGCCGCGATACGATCGCGGGTCGCGTGCAGGGCGTCGATCACCGTGTTGCCGGTAACGTGGATCGATGCAGGGGAGACGTTCTCCGCCCGCAAGGCGGCGGCGGCGGTCTCGGTGGGCGCGAAGTGGAGGTCGGCGATCGGGGCGACGATGCGCCGGTTCACCTCCTCCGGCCAGGGCTGGTAGATGTCGCCGGAGCGAAGGCCCGCCTCGACATGGCCGACCGGGATCTTGCGGTAATAGGCGGCCAGCGCACCCACCATCGCCGTCGCCGTGTCGCCCTGGACGATCACCCGGTCGGGACGCTCGCGGTCCATCACCTCGCCCAGCGCCAGCAGCAGGCGGGCGGTCAGGCGATCCAGCGATTGGCCGGGCTCCATCAGGTCCAAGTCGATGTCCGGGGTCACGCCGGCGATCGAAAGCACCTGATCGAGAAGGCCGCGATGCTGGGCCGTCACGCAACTGCGCACCGAAAGTCCGGGGCGCTGTGCCAGCGCGTGCAGGACGGGGAACAGCTTGATCGCTTCGGGCCGTGTACCGAATACGACCAGAATGCGTCGGTTTTGGTGCGTTGCCATGGCAGCCTTCTATCGCGGAAGTTTAGGGAGTGCTAATCGCGCGAAGGTATCGGGCAGGGGGGCCTGACCGTCTATCGGCCGTCCGGCTGCGCTGACACATCACAGGGAGCAAGCATGTCCATCAAACCACTTCGCAAGGCGGTGTTTCCGGTCGGGGGTCTGGGGACCCGCTTTCTGCCGGCGACCAAGGCCATGCCGAAGGAAATGCTGCCGGTGGTGGACCGTCCGCTGATCCAATATGCCGTGGACGAGGCGATCGAGGCGGGCATCGAGCAGATGATCTTCGTCACCGGTCGCGGCAAGCATGCGATCGAAGACCATTTCGACATCGCCTACGAGCTTGAGTCGACCATGTCGGGCCGCGGCAAGTCGCTCCAGGTACTCGACGCCACGCGCCTGAAGCCGGGCCGCGTGGCCTATGTGCGTCAGCAGGAGCCGATGGGGCTGGGCCACGCCGTCTGGTGCGCACGCGACATCGTCGGCGACGAGCCGTTCGCGGTGCTGCTCGCGGACGACTTCATGGTCGGCCAGCCGGGCTGCCTCAAGCAGATGGTCGAGGCGTACAACAAGGTCGGCGGCAACCTGATCTGTGCGCAGGAAGTGGCGGACGACCAGACTGACAAATACGGCGTCATCACGCCGGGCACGCGCGACGGCACGCTGACCGAAGTGAAGGGCCTCGTCGAGAAGCCCAAAGCGGGCACGGCGCCGTCGAACCTGGCGGTGATCGGCCGCTACGTGCTCCAGCCCGAGGTCATGCGCATCCTGGAGACGCAGGAGGCCGGTGCCGGTGGCGAGATCCAGCTGACCGACGCAATGGCGCGGATGATCGGCAATCAGCCGTTCCACGGCGTGACCTTCCAGGGCGTCCGCTACGATTGCGGCGACAAGGCGGGCTTCCTCCAGGCCAATCTTGCAACCGCGCTGGCGCGCGAGGACGTCGGCCCCGCAGTCCGCGCCTTTGCCAAGGACCTGCTCGCCTGACGGCTGCGCCCGGCGTGCAGCCGGGCGTCAGAACGCCAGCAGGCGATCCTCGCTCAGGGTCGCCAGCAGGCTGACCAGCCCGCCGGCGGCCGTGCCGGCGGGGAGCTCGGCCATGGACAGGCCGGTGAGGGCGAGACCCGACTGGCAGACCAGCAGTTCCACGCCGCTCTCGCGGGCGATCGCGATGAGATCGGCCCGGCTCGGCAACCCGGCCGCGGTGAGCCGGGCGGCATCGGGATCGGCGGACGCCTGGAGCAGCACGACCGCGTCTTCATGAAGGAACACGCGCGCCCGGCCGCCCAGCGCGGCAGTGGCCGCAGCGGTGGAGAGCGCCGCGCGAAAGCGGACGGGGTCGGAGGTCGCGACGAGGACGGTCAGCCCCCGCATGCGGGGCACCCAGGATCCTTGGGCAGCAGCAGCGTCCGGAAGCGCAGCGCCAGCGTGTCGATCAGCAGCAGCTTGCCCGCGCTATCCTCGCCGAAGGCGGTAATGGCGCGGATCGCTTCCAGTGCGGCGAGGCTGCCGACGACGCCGGTCAGGGCGCCGAGCACGCCCGTGTCGGCGCAGCTGCGGTCCGGACGTTCCGGATCCTGGCCGACGAAGCAGCGATAGCAGGGCTTGTCCGCCTCCCAGCCGCGGAACACCCCCAGCTGCCCTTCGAACTCGCCGACTGCGGCTGCCACCAGCGGAACGCGGGCTGCAAGCGCGGCATCGGCCACCGCAAGCCGCGTGGCGAAGTTGTCGGTCCCGTCGACCACGACGTCCATGCCGCCGACCAGCCCGGCTGCGTTCGCCGAATCGATCCGGAGCTGGTGCACGGTGACGGATACGTGCGGGTTGAGCCGTGCGACCGCGTGCCGCGCGACCTCAGCCTTCGACTGTCCCAAATCCTCGGTGCCGAACAGGGTCTGGCGCTGGAGGTTCGACAATTCGATGCGGTCGTCGTCGATGATGCTGAGCCGCCCGATCCCTGCCGCGGCAAGATACTGGATCACCGGCGAGCCGATGCCGCCCGCACCGACCACGCACACATGCGCGGCGGCGAGCCTGGCCTGCCCGGCGCCGCCGACTTCCTTCAGCACGATATGCCGGGCGTAGCGCTCCAGCTCCGCGTCGGTCAGGATCATTCGGGCAGGTCGAAGGTCATGCTCACACGGTACCAGGTGCCTTCCACCGCGAAGCGCGTGTTCAGATTGTCGCGCGCGAAGCCGAGCACCAGCCCGGCCGCATATTGCTCGACCGTGGGGCAGTTGATGGCGCGCGGGATGGTCGCCCGCACGCTCGCGCCGCTGCCGACCAGGACGGCGACGTCGGCATGGACGCGGCGCTTGCCGGCGATCGGGGCAGGCGGCGTGCAACGGCCTTGCGCCATTTCGCCCTGGACGAAGCGGACCATCTGCGGCGTCACTTCCGGTTGAGTACGATAGGGAAGCGGGTCCAGGGCTTCCCAATCGATCGGCGAGGTGCGAAGGCGATTCGGTTCCGCCGGTGGTGGCGTCAGTTGCGCCGTCAGCGCGGCCATCAGGGCGAGGAAGGGGGTCACCGCCCGGTCGACCCGAAGCCGCCACTGCCGCGCGCGGTCTCGTCCAGGCTCGTCACCTCATCGAGCGTCGCGCGCAGCACCGGCGCCGGCACGAGCTGTGCGATGCGCTCGCCGCGAGCGATGGCGAACGGCTCCTGTCCCAAATTGACCAGGATCACCTTCACTTCCCCGCGATAGTCGCTGTCGATGGTGCCGGGCGTGTTGAGGCAGGTGATGCCGTGCTTGATCGCAAGGCCGGAGCGGGGACGAACCTGCACTTCGTAGCCGGCGGGGATGGCGAGGGCGAAGCCGGTCGAGACTGCGTGCCTGGCGCCTGGCGCAAGCGTGCAGTCTTCGGCGGCGACGATGTCCATGCCGGCGGCGCCCGCCGTCGCATAGGCCGGCAGCGGCAGCCCCCGGCCATGTTCCAGCCGAAGGACGGCGATGCGGATCGGTTCGCCGCTCATTGGCTGGCCTGAAGGGAGGAGAGCATCCGGGTCGTGGCCGAGAGCACCTCCGGGTCGTTCAGGATCTCGTTGCCCTTGCCCGGCAGCACGCGGAAATCGGTCGCAATGCCGCGCAGCGCGAGCGCCTCGGCATAGCCGCGCGAGAATTTCGGAGGCGTGATCGGGTCCTCGGAGCCGACCAGCAGCGCGGCCTTGGTCTGCGGGCGCACACCGCCCACCGTCATCAGCGGATCGAGGCTGTCGGGTGCAGGCTTGAACGATGTGCCGGGCATCCGCTTCTCCATATGCTTGCGCCATTCGGGCAACATGCACGGACAGGCGGCGAGCACCATACCATCGATCAGTTTCGGCCGGAGCCCGGCAAGGTCCGCCACCAATGCCGCACCGCCGCCGTCTCCGACGACGACGGTGGGAACGTCCGGATACCGTTTGCGCCCGGCCTCGATCCGGTCGGCGAAAGCCGTGATGCGCTCCCGCGTGAAACCGCGATTCATGCCCTTGTCCGCGTCGCCCTCTGCCACGGGCTGGGTGAGCGCCATCACCCGCGCACCGGGGGCGGCCGCCGCAAGGTCGCGGGCGAAGCGGTGGGGATCGGTCGCTTCCGACGTCGCCCCGTCCCGGTGCAGCACATAGACCAGCGCCTTCACCGATCGACGGCCACTGGCGCCGAACGCCTGCTCCCGCACCGTCGCCGTTGCAATGTCGGAGGCGGGACGAACCCCGCCGCCCGCGCAGCTTGCCAGCGCGAGACCCAGGGCGAGGGGAAGCAGCCTATGCCAGCGCATGTGCGATCCGCTCCGCCAGACGCTCCGCAACCAGGTCCTTGTCCATTCGCTCCCAACTTTCCACGCCATTTTCCGTCACCAGGTGGATCGCGTTGGCGGTCCCGCCCATCACGTCTCCCGATACGTCGTTGGCGACAATCCAATCTGCGCCCTTCCGTGCGCGCTTCCCGGCGGCATGGTCGATCACGTCGTGCGTTTCCGCCGCAAACCCGACCAGCAGCCGCGGTCGCCGCGGGCTATGCCCAAGCGTCGCGAGGATGTCCGGGTTGGGGACGAGTTCCAGCCGATCGCCCATGTCCGCCTTGGCGCGCTTCAGGAGCGCGGCCTCGACCCGCCAGTCCGCGACGGCTGCCACCATCACCGCGGCGTCGGCCGGAAGCGCCGCCTCGACCGCGTTCGCCATCTCGCGCGCGCTTTCCACATCCACGCGCGACACGCCCGGCGGGGTCTGAAGCGCCGTCGGCCCGGACACCAGCGTCACGCGCGCGCCGAGCTTCGCCAGCGCGCCGGCAATCGCATAGCCCTGCCGGCCGGAGGAGCGGTTGGCGATGTAGCGCACCGGGTCGATCGCTTCGTGGGTCGGCCCCGCCGTCACCAGCACGTGCCGGCCGGCGAGGGGCCGGGCCGCGGATGCCAGGGCGCGCTCGATCGCAGCAAGGATCGCTGCGGGCTCCGGCAGGCGGCCCGGGCCATATTCCCCACAGGCCATCGTGCCTTCGTCGGGCTCGAGCACCGTGATGCCGTCGCGACGCAGCTGCGCGACGTTGCGGACGGTGGCGGCGTGCTGCCACATGCGCACGTTCATGGCGGGCGCAGCGAGCACCGGCTTGTCGGTCGCGAGCAGCAGCGTGGTCGCCAGATCGTCGGCCATGCCGGCTGCCATCTTCGCAAGCAGGTCTGCCGTCGCGGGCGCGACCACGACTAGGTCCGCCTCGCGGCTGAGCTGGATGTGGCCCATCTCGGCCTCTTCCTTCAGGTCCCACAGGCTGGTGTGGACCGGCGCCTCGGACAGCGCGGCGAGCGTCATGGGGGTGACGAAGTGCGCACCTCCGTCGGTCAGTACGCAGCGCACGGAAATGCCGGCCTTGCGGCACAGGCGGATCAGTTCGCACGCCTTGTAGGCGGCAATGCCGCCCCCGACGATCAGCAGGATGCGCTTCATCGCGTGATCCTCTGCACCCGAACCCGCCGCCTGTCGAGCAGCACGCGGGCGAGGTCGCGCAGCCCGTCCGGCGCAAAGGCCAGGCCGACGAGCAGCAGCGGGGCGACGAGGAATGCCCAGTAGAAGCCGTCCGCGCCCGGGAGGATGGCTGTCGCGGCAGCATAGACCGCCAGCGTCACGGTCACGCGCAAGGCGACCGGATCGTCCCACATCGCCCAGCCGAACAGCGCGAGCGCAACCAGCAGCGCGGCGATCGCGGCCGGCAGCAGGTGGAGCACCGTCGTGGTGATGGCGGCGCGCACGAAGAAGCCGAAGCCGTGCTTCCCCGCCGCGTCTGAGGCGGTCGGATCCAGCGGACCGACGACCTGCGCGACGGCCTGGGCATGGAACACCAGGACGATGGCCAGCAGGCCGACTCCCGCCGCCCAGCCCAAGGCCTCGCGGCGCCGTCCTTCGGCAAAGGCGAGCAGCCCCATGGCGATGGCGTAGAAGGCGGCGGTTTCGCGGATCAGCATCGCCGCGGTGGCGACGGCAACCGCCTCTACCCAGCGGTCCTGCTGTCGGATCGCCAGCGACAAAGCCACCAGCATGCCTGCCCAGGTCTCGGGAAAGAGCACGACGTCCGGCGCCAGCAGGCCCACCATCCCACCGGCCAGGAGCAGCATGCCCCCGAACACCGGCAACGGCCGGGCCAAGGCCTCGCGCAACCGCTTCTGCCAGGCAAACGCGGTGCCGACCGCCAGCAGCAGGAGCAGCAGGGCCGACACCAGTCCCGGGAGTACGGCGAGCACTACCGGCAGCGTGGGCAGGGGAAAGGAGAGGAACGGCTTGAGCGGATAGCCGCCGCTGCGCAGCATTCGTGCGGTTGCCGGGTAATAGGCCTCGCCACCGCGCAGCGCGCCGACGATGCCATCGTGCACGCTGATGTCGCTCTGCTCGATCGCGGCACGCGGCGCTGGTACGCTCCCGCCGCGCACGCCCATCAGGGCACCGGCCGCGACCAGCAGCAGGAACAGGACCAGCGCCACTGCCTGGTTGGCCGAGAGGCCGCTGGCCCGGCTTGGGCGGACCAGCCACAGCGGGCGGGCGGGCCGCGCCATCAGCTGGCCAGCAGCGTCGCCGCTACCGCCAGCGCGGCGCTCACCACGGCCACGCCGATGTATCGCCACCCGCCGCCGACGCGAATGACCTCGATCTCGCGCAACGGCGGGGCAGGGGGCGCACCCCCCGGCGTCGGATAGCGCGCTTCCAGGTTGCGGATCAGCTGCGGCAGCCGCGCAAAGGTGCGCAGGTCGGTGACGATGCGGTCTGCGACCGCCGCCTCGGGCCCCAGCTCATCGCGGATCCAGCCGCGCACGAACGGCGCCGCCGTTTCCCACAGGTTGATGTCGGGATCGAGCGCGGTAGCCACGCCCTCCACCATCACCATCGTCTTTTGCAGCAGCAGCAGGTGCGGCTGGGTCTGCATGTCGAAGTCGCGGGTGATGTTGAAGAGGCTCTCCAGCATCATGCCGACCGACATGTCCTTGACCGCGAGCCCGCGCATCGGCTCACCCACCGCGCGGAGCGCCGTCGCGAACTCCGCGACATTGTGGTGCGCGGGCACATAGCCTGCCTCGAAGTGGATCTCGGCGACCCGGCGATAATTGCCGGTGATCAGGCCGTAGAGGATCTCGGCCAGCCACACCCGTGCACGCCGATCGATGCGGCCCATGATGCCGAAGTCGATCGCGCAGATCCGCCCGTCCGGCAGCGCGAACAGGTTCCCCTGGTGCATGTCGGCGTGGAAGAAACCCTCCGCGATCGCCTGGCGTAGGAACGCCTGCACCAGCTTGCGCGCCATCGCCGGAAGGTCGTGGCCGGCCTCGACCAGGGCGGCGCGGTTCGACAGCTTGATGCCGTCGATCCACTCGATCGTCAGCACCCGGCTGGTGGTGCGCTGCCAGTCGACCGCGGGGACGGTGAAGTCCGGCTCCGCCTGCATCGCTTCGGCAAGTTCGGAGGCCGACGCCGCTTCGCGCCGCAGGTCGAGCTCGCGCGCGGTCCAGCGCTTCATGGTCTCGATGACCAGGCGCGGACGCAGCCGCTTCAGCTCGCCGCCATAGGCCTCGAGCTGGGCGGCGGCCCATTCATAGGTGTCGATCGCCTGGTTGAACTCGTGCTCGACGCCAGGGCGCAGCACCTTGACGGCAACCGTGCGGCCATCGGTCGTGACGGCGCGGTGCACCTGCGCGATCGAGGCCGCGCCGACCGGCACTTCCTCGATCTCGGCGAACACGCTCTCGATCGGTCGGCCGAGACCCGCCTCGATCGCCGGGCGGATCACCGACCAGGGGAGCGGCGGCAGCGCGTCCTGCAGCGCGAGCAGGTCGTGCGCCGGGCCCTCGCCGACCAGGTCGGGACGGGTGGCGAGCGTCTGGCCGAGCTTGATGGCAGCGGGGCCAAGCGCCTGCAGCGCCTGCGCGTAGCGCGGCACGGCCGGCACGAACGCGCCGAAGCGGGCGATGCGCGCGAGCCGGCGCACGCCGGCCGGCGTGGCAGGATCACGCTCCAGTCCACGCAACGCGCCGTGGCGCGCGAGCGTGCGACCCCACTTGATCAGGCGCCATAGATGGGTCGTGGTAGAGGTCATGCCCGATCCTCGGTGCGGCGGGGACGGGGGCTCAGATCTTCCACCCGCTGTGGATCGCGACCAGACCGCCGAGCAGCGGCTCCACCTTGGTCCGCACGAAACCGGCGTCGCCGATCATGCGCTCGAACGTCGGCATGTCCGGGAAGCGGCGGATCGACTCGATCAGGTAGCGATAGCTGTCCTCGTCGTCGGCAAGGAGCTTGCCGAGCTTGGGTACCAGCTTGTGCGAATAGGCGTCGTAGACCTCGGCGAAACCCGGCCACTGGGTGGTCGAGAACTCCAGGCAGAAGAAGCGGCCGCCACGCCGCAGCACGCGATGCGCCTCGCGCAACGCCTTGGGAATGTCGGTCACGTTCCGAATGCCGAAGGCGATGGTGTAGGCGTCGAAGAAGCGATCGGGGAACTGGAGCACTTCTGCGTTCGCTTCGGTCCACACCAGCCCGTCGATCCCGCGCTGCTGCGCGCGACCCATGCCGACCTCCAGCATCGCCGGATTGATGTCGGCGACCGTGATCGACGCGCCGCGGGCGGCCATGCGGAAGGCAATGTCGCCGGTGCCGCCGGCCATGTCGAGGATCTGCTCGCCCGGCTGCGGCTTCACCCGCCGCACGAAGCGATCCTTCCAGAGCCGATGCATGCCCCCCGACATGGCATCGTTCATGAGGTCGTAGCGGGAGGCTACGCTGGCGAAGACGTCCCCGACACGGCGGGTCTTTTCCTCGGGGGCGACTTCTTCATAGCCGAACGATACGGTGTTGGTCATGCAAGCGCCTTAGCCAAGCCTTGTGGCCCGGGCAAACCCTGCCTAGCTCCCACCCATCATGCCCGAGCTTCCCGAAGTCGAAACCACCGTGCGTGGGCTGCGCCCGGTGCTGGAGGGGCAGCGCATCGCGCGCGTCGTGCCCCGGCGCGCCGACCTGCGCCGCGCGATCCCCGAGGATCTGGGCCAGCGGCTCACCGGCGCGCAGGTGACAGCACTTGGCCGCCGCGCCAAATACGGCCTGATCGACACCGAGCGCGGGGACACGCTCGTCTTCCACCTCGGCATGTCGGGGCGGTGGCGAGTCGATCCCAGCGAGCTGCTGCCGCACGATCATCTGATCCTGGAGACGGAGGCGGGGCGATCGCTGACGCTGAACGACCCGCGGCGATTCGGCTCGCTCGACCTGCTGCGGACCGAATCGCTCGATGAATGGGCGCCGTTCCGCACGTTGGGGCCGGAGCCGCTGGGGCCCGAGTTCACCGGCGGCTATTTGGCGCAGGCGTTGGTCGGCCGGGCCGCACCGATCAAGGCGTTGCTACTGGACCAGCGGATCGTTGCCGGGCTCGGCAACATCTATGTGTGCGAGGCGCTGAACCTGGCGCGAATCGCTCCGTCACGGGCGGGCGGGCAGATCGCCCGCGCCCGGCTCGACCGGCTGGTGGAGGCGATCCGCACCGTCCTGCTGGCTGCGATTGAGGCGGGCGGGTCCACCCTGCGCGATTATGCGCGCCCCGATGGCGAATTGGGCTATTTCTCCAAGCAGTGGCGGGTCTATGGGCGTGAGGGTGCAGCCTGTCCTTGTGGAGGGACGGTGCAGCGCCGCACCGAAGGCGGGCGTTCCACCTTCTGGTGCCCCAAGTGCCAGCGCTGAAAAGCTTGACCTTTTCGACGGTGCGCGGTAGGGGCGCCGCTTTCCCGGGCCGTGGAGTTTCTGCGCCCGTTCATGCAGCACAGGATCAGGACGGCACATGGCGAACACGCCACAGGCGAAGAAGCGTATCCGGCGCAACGAGCGTCGCGCGGAAATCAACGGCGCGCGGGTCAGCCGCATCCGTACCTTCATCAAGAAGGTCGAATCGGCGCTGGCATCGGGCGATCGTGAGGCGGCTTCGGCTGCTCTGACTGCAGCGCAGCCGGAACTGGCGCGGGGCGTCGCCAAGGGCGTGCTCCACAAGAACACTGCGTCGCGCAAGTTCGCACGCCTGACCAAGGCGGTGTCGTCGCTCGCCTGAGCACACGCACGACCAGGTTGAAAAAGGGGCTTCGCCGGGTGCCGGCGGAGCCCCTTTTTCGTGCCTGAAATCCGCCGCCGCGGGACGAATCAAGTACGGCGGTCCAAGTCACGGACAAGTCACGGATTTGTCACGATTCGAATGGGGTCGTAACAAACCGGATCGGCTAAGCCCCTGTTATTGCGGGCAAAAAACGGAAACCCGCGGAATTCCGAGGGGTTCGGGGTGTCAATGCTCTATATTATTTTTTTGGGCGTGACCGGCTCTTGATCTTCCTTCCGCCGCCTTCCTAAACAAGCCCCACGCCCCGGCTCCGGGGCACGGTATCGCGGAGTTTCGCGTGCGGTTCCGGTCTTCACGGCCAGGTTACCGTTGGAGCTTATCGCTAGTTGGAATCACAGGCTGAAAGCGCTGCTTTCGGTCGGGGGAGAGGTGTGTTCGCGTGACGGGAACGGGGGAAGGAACAGCAGCAGCCGTGGAAGCCGCGTGGGGGCGCGTGCGCCACAACCTGCGCCTGTCCGCGGGGCAGCGGCTGTTTGACCGCTGGCTGAAGCCGATGGTGCTGCTCCCGGACAGCGACGCCGACATGGTGCGCCTGGGGCTGCCGTCGGCGTTCATGACGAACTGGGTGAAGAGCCACTACGCGGATCGGCTGTTGTTCGAGTTCCGCGCGTGCCTGCCCGAGATCCGCACTGTCTCGGTCGAGACCGTCAGCACGCTGGAGCCCGCGCGCGTCCTGACCGGCGAGTCGATCGCGCCGGCGACGCCGGTGGCCGGCGCCACGCTGCTCGCCGATTCGCCCCCGACCGTCCCGGCTGCCGAGCCCGTTCCCGCACAGCCCATCGGCGCGCCGGAGCGCTCGCAGTTCGATCCGCGCTTCACCTTCGACCGGTTCGTGTCGCATGATTCGAATCGCGTCGCCCGCAACGCAGCCCAGCTGCTGGCGGAGCCCGGCGTGCCGCGGTTCAGCCCGCTTTACCTCCACAGCGGCACCGGCCAGGGCAAGACGCACCTGATGCACGCGATCGGCCACGCGTTCCTCGCGGCCAATCCGCAGGCGACGGCGATCTACATGCCGGCCGAGCGCTTCATGTTCGAGTTCGTGAGCGCGGTCCGTGCCCGCGACACCCACAGCTTCAAGGCGCGGCTGCGTGCCGTCGACCTGCTGATGATCGACGACCTCCAGTTCGTGGCCGGCAAGGACGCGACCCAGGAGGAGTGCTTCCATACCGTCAACGCGTTCATGGACGCGGGCAAGCGGCTGGTGATCGCGTGCGACCGCAGCCCGCACCTGCTCGACGGCGTCGAGAGCCGGCTGGTCTCGCGCCTGGGTGCTGGCCTCGTCGCCGACATCAAGCCGCCGGCACTCGAACTGCGCCACGCGATCCTCTCGCGCCGCCTGGCCGAGAACGCCGCGGTGCCGGTGCCGGCCGACGTCCTCGACCTGCTCGCCAGCCGGATCCACGGCAGCGTGCGCGAGCTGGAAGGCGCCTTCAACCGCGTCGTCGCCTATGCGCAGCTGATCGGCCAGCCCGTCACCATGGACTTCGCGGTCCAGACCCTGGGCGAGATGCTCCAGGGCCCGAAGAAGCGAATCACCATCGACGACATCCAGCGCGCGGTCTCCAGTCACTTCGAGCTCAAGCAGCTCGATCTGGTCTCCGCCCGCCGCGCCGTCGCGATCGCGCGCCCGCGCCAGATCGCCATGTATCTCGCCAAGCGGCTCACCACCCGTTCGCTGCCCGAGATCGGTCGCAAGTTCGGCAACCGCGACCATTCGACCGTCATCCATGCCGTGAAGCGCATCGAGTCGCTGCGCGGCCTCGACGGCGAGATCGACGGCGCGGTCCGCCAGCTGATGCGGCAGCTCGAAGGCGCCTGAAGCGCCGGGGCGGCCGCACGGGCTGCCCCTTGCAACTAACGTCGCGACGTCGGACGCGGTCGCAGTTGGTCCAGCGCATCGGCGTTGTCGCGGCCCCAGGCGTACAGCAGTTCGACCGGCTCGACGAATCGACGCCCGAGCGGCGTCAGCGCATATTCGACCGCTGGCGGAATCGTCCCGTGGACGTGGCGGGTGATCAGCCCGCTCTCCGCCATCTCGCGCAGGGTCTGGGTCAGCATCTTCTTCGAAATGCCGGGGAGGCTGCGCAGCAGCACGCCCGTGCGCGCGACCCCTGCGTGGCGGACGTGCAGGGTGTGCAGCACCATGCTCGTCCACTTGGTGGCAAACAGCTCCAGCGTGCGACGCGGTGCGCAATCCTCGCGCCATTCCTCCTCGGCCGAACCGATCCGCATGTGGGTACCTCCTGGTGCCTATGTCCCTGAATGGTGCCGTCTAGAAGCTTGTGTCCTGCCTGCCTAGCTGAGGTGCCAATCGGAAAAGGAAGCAGGATCATGACAAAGACGGCATTGGTGGTGGGCGCGAGCGGCATCGTCGGCAGCGCGACCGCGGATCTGCTGCTGGCGGAGGGCTGGAGCGTGCACGGCCTCGCGCGGCGGCCGCAGGCGCAGCCCGGCGTGGCGGCGGTCGCTGCCGACTTGAACGACCGGGACGCCACCGCCGCCGCGCTCGCGGGCGTGCATCCCGATGCCGTGTTCATCACCACCTGGGCGCGTCAGGACAGCGAGGCGGAGAACATCCGGGTGAACGGGGCCATGGTGCGCAACCTGCTCGACGCCCTGCCGCCGGCGCAGGGGCCGCGACACGTCGCGCTCGTCACGGGGCTCAAGCATTATCTCGGGCCGTTCGAGGCCTATGGGAAGGGCGCGCTCCCGCAAACGCCGTTCCGGGAGGAGCAGGGGCGGCTCGACGTGCCCAACTTCTATTATGCGCAGGAGGACGCGGTGTTCGCCGCCGCCGAGCGCGACGGCTTCTCGTGGAGCGTCCACCGTCCGCACACCGTGATCGGGAAAGCAGTCGGCAACGCCATGAACATGGGAACGACGTTGGCGGTCTATGCGACGCTGTGCCGCGAAACCGGCCGGCCGTTCCGCTTCCCCGGATCGGCAGCGCAGTGGGAGGGGCTGACCGACATGACCGACGCCCGACTGCTCGCCAGCCACCTGCTGTGGGCGGCGACGACGCCTGCGGCACGCAACGAGGCGTTCAACGTCGTGAACGGCGACGTCTTCCGCTGGAAGTGGATGTGGAGCCGAATCGCACAATGGTTCGGGATCGAGCCCGCACCGTTCGACGGAACGGTTCTGCCGCTGGAGGCGCAGATGGCCGACGACGCAGACCTCTGGCGCACGATTGCCGCGCGAGAGGGACTCGTTGAGCCGGATCTCGCCCGCCTCGCGTCGCCCTGGCACACGGATGCGGACCTTGGTCGGCCGATCGAGGTGGTCACGGACATGAGCAAGAGCCGCAGGCTCGGCTTCACCGGCTACCAGCCGAGCGACGATGCCTTCTTCGATCTGTTCGAGCGGCTGCGCGCCGACCGGCTGATCCCCTGAGGGACGCCGGCCGACGTGGAGCAGGGTCGGCTCAGACCTGCAGGCCCAAAGCCTCCTGAGCCGACCGCAGCGTCGGAGCGGCAAGCGCCGTCGCCTTGCTCGCGCCCTTGGCGAGGGCGGCCGAGACCGTATCGCGGTCGTCCAGCAGACGGGTCAGCCGGTTCCGGATCGGGCCGAGCACGGCGACGGCCAGATCCGCCAGGGCGGGCTTGAACGTCCCGAATCCCTGGCCGGCGTATTGCTCCACCACCGACTGCGGCGTCGCGTCCGCGAGTGCCGCATAGATGGTGACGAGGTTCTTCGCCTCGGCCCGGCCTTCGAGGCCGTCGAAGCTGTCGGGCAGGGGATCCGGATCGGTACGCGCCTTGCGGAACTTGGCGGCGATCGTCTCGTCGTCGTCGATCAGGTTGATGCGGCTCATGTCCGAGGGATCGGACTTGGACATCTTGGCCGTGCCGTCGCGCAAGCTCATGATGCGCGGCGCGGCGGCCGAGATCAGCGGATCGGGCAGGGGGAAGAGCTCGACGCCCGTGTCGGTGTTGAACTTGGTCGCGATGTCGCGCGCCAGCTCCAGATGCTGCTTCTGATCCTCGCCCACCGGCACGTGCGTCGCCTTGTAGGCGAGAATGTCCGCGGCCTGGAGCACCGGGTAGGTGAAGAGGCCCGCGCTCGCGCCCTCGCGGTTCTTGCCGGCCTTGTCCTTCCACTGGGTCATGCGGTTGAGCCAGCCCATGCGGGCGGTGCCCATCAGCAGCCAGCAAAGCTCGCTGTGCGCAGGCACGCGCGCCTGGTTGAACAGGATCGAGCGCTCGGGATCGATGCCGGCCGCGAGCAGCGTGGCGGCCATGCCGATGGTGTTTTCGGCAAGTTCCTTGGGATCCTGCGTGACGGTCAGCGCATGGAGATCGGCCAGGAAGAACAGGCAGTCGTGGCCCGGCTGCATCGCATCCTGCATCGCGACCCACTGCTTGATGGCGCCCAGATAGTTGCCGAGGTGCAGATTGCCGGTGGTCTGGATGCCGGAGACGACACGCATCTTGTGGTCCTTGCGCTTGGGCGGTGCAGCGGCCGCCGATCAGTTGGTGCTGCGGCGCCGAATCAGCGCCTTCACGTCCGCCACCCGGAACGCGCCGGTGACGAAGCAGGCCAGTCCATAGATCGCGCAGCCGGTTCCGACCAGCACCACGAGGGCTGCGTAGCGCATGGCCATCGGCCCGATCAGATACGGATCGAGCAGGCTCTCCAGGCCGAACACGGCCGCCCCCATCAACAGCGCCGCGAGGGCGAGCCTCGGAAGCCGGCGGCGCAGTTGCGCGTCGACGGCGAAATGCCCGCGCTTGCGAAGCGTGCGGTACAGCATGGCTACGTTGACGGTGGAGGCGAGGGCGGTGGCGAGCGGCGGCCCGACATGGCCCAGCAGCGGGATCAGGACGATGTTGGCGACGATGTTCACGCCCACCGACCACATCGCGTAGCGCACTGGCGTACGCGTATCCTGGCGCGCGTAGAAGCCGGGCGTCAGCACCTTGACGAGCACATAGGAGGGCAGGCCGACCGAAAAGCCGGCGAGCGCCCAGGCGCAGGCGCGCGTGTCGGCCGCGTCGAACGCGCCGTACTGGAAGAGCCCGCGCACGATCGGCTCGGCGGCGACGATCAGCGCCACCATTGCCGGCAGCGTCAGGAACAGCGCGAGCTCCGTGCCGCGGTTCTGCGTCTCCATCGCCTCCGCCTCGCGCCCGGCGCCCAGCAGGCGCGAGATGGTGGGGAGGAGAATGGTGCCGAGCCCGATCCCGATCAGCCCCAGCGGCAGCTGGTTCAGCCGGTCGGCATAATAGATGTAGGAGATCGAACCGGCCGCGAGCAGCCGGGCTGCAAGCGCGCTGGAGATCAGAAGGTTCACCTGCGACGCACCGGCCCCCATCGCAGCCGGGAGGATCAGCTTCATCAGCCGCTTCACTTCCGGATCGACGCGGGGCAGGCGTGGGCGCAGCGACACGCCGGCGCGGCGGCAGGCGAGCGCCAGCCAGGCGAGCTGCAAGAGGCCGCCGATCGGAACTGCGACCGCCTGCGCGCGCGCGGTCTCATATGGATCGCCGTTGAAGAAGACGAGCGCGGTGACCATCGCGATGTTGAGCAGGATCGGCGCGGCGGCGTTGACCCAGAACTTGTCGAGCGAGTTGAGGATGCCGCCGAGCAGCGAGGCCAGCGAGATCAGCATCAGATAAGGGATGGTGATCCGCGACAGCTGGACCGCAAAGGCGAACTGGTCGGGCGTGGCGTTGTTGAAGCCGAGCGACATCGCCCAGGTGATCGGCCAGGCAGCGGCCAGCATGATCGCAGTGAAGCCCAGCAGCACCGCGAACAATACCGACAGCGCGCGCTCTGCGAAGTCGAGCCCCGCCGAAAGCTCGCCGGTCTCGCCGACCTTGCGGTTGAACATGGGGATGAAAGCGGCGTTGAACGCGCCTTCCGCGAACAACGCGCGGAACATGTTGGGCAGGCGGAACGCGATGGTGAAGGCGTCGGAGGCGAAGCTCGCCCCGACATAGCGCGCCTGCAGCGAATCGCGCACCAGCGCCAGGACCCGGCTGGCGAGCGTGAGCCCTCCAACCGAGCCGAGTGTGCGAACGAGCTTCATTCTGGTCAGCCGCCTTGGTCAACCCGTTCGCAGGTCAAGGATCAGGCGTGACCGATGGTGCCGGCAGCGTTGCCCGACAGTTCGCCGGCAGCAGCGGCCGCCTGCTGCATGTAGAGTGCGCCGAAGTCGATCGGCTCCAGCATCAGCGGCGGGAAGCCGCCGTCACGGACCGCATCGGCGAGCACGCGGCGCGCGAACGGGAAGATGATGCGCGGCGCTTCGGCCAGCAGGAACGGCTGGAGGTGCTCGTCGGGGATGTTGCGCAGGCCGAACAGGCCGGCATAGCTCAGCTCGATGAGGTACAGCGCCTGGCCCTCGACGTCGGCGCGCGCCTCGATCTTGAGCACCACTTCATGCACGTCCTCGCCGACCGTGGTGGCGCCGATGTTGAACTGCACGTCCAGCTTGGGCTGGCCCTGCACCTGGTAGATGCCCGGCGCGTTCGGGTTCTCGAACGACAGATCCTTCACATACTGCGAAAGGACGCCGACCTGCGGCTGGGTGTCGGCACCGTTGGCGAAGCTTTCGTCGAGGCCGGCGTCGTTCTGGTCGTCCATGGGAATTTCCTTGCTGAAGGATAGCTTTGCGGCCTGCCGCGTTTTTCGGCTCGGCGCCTAGCAGGCGATCGGCGCCAGTTCAACGGCGGCGCCCGTGCGATGGACCGCCCGCAGCCATTTGAAACTGGCACTGCTTGCCCCTATGTTGATCGCGTCAGATTTGGGAGGCGAAGTGCTGGTCGTTGTTCTTCTGGGAATGGTCGCGGGGTTCCTCGCACTGCGTCTCTACGCGGTGCTGGGCAAGCGCACCGGCCATGAACAGCCGCTCGCCCGCCCCGCCGAGGAGCGCGTCGGCGTGCCGCCGGTTCCCCGCACGATCGACGTGCAGCCGGAGCCGCGCGACGTCACCCAGCGTCATGTCGAGCCGGCGGCCGAGAACGGCCTGCGCGCCATCGTCGCCAGCGACCCGACCTTCGACGTCGCTGAGTTCCTGGAAGGTGCCAAGTCCGCCTACCGCATGATCCTCGAAGCCTTTTGGAAGGGCGATCGCGATACTCTCGCCTGGCTCACCGAAGCCGAGGTCCAGACGGCGTTCGCGGCGGCGATCGAGGCGCGGGACGAAGCGGGCCACACGCTGGACAACCGGCTGGTGTCGATCGAGCGCGCGGTGATCAGCGACGCGAGTGTCGCCGGCGGCCTGGCACGCGTCACGGTGCGCTTCGATGCCGACATCGCCGCCGTCACGCGCGATGCGGAGGGCCAGGTGGTCGCCGGCTCGCTGACGGACGCGGTCGAGACGCACGACGTCTGGACCTTCGCACGGATGCTCAAGAGCGGCGATCCGAACTGGAAGCTTTCCGACACCGACGAGGCGTGACCTCGATGCGGATGTGGGGGGCGGCGGCACTGGCGGTGCTGCTGGCAGGTTGTTCGAACACCATCGTGCCGCGCGGCATGGAGACCGCGCCAGCGCCCGCGCGGCCTTCCGCCACGCGGCCGCCGTCGACCGCGATGCCCGTGCGGCAGCCGGTGGCGGCGACGCCGATGGCACCGGCTGCGGTCGCCCCGGTCGCGGGCGCGATGACTGCGGCTGCGAGCGGTGTCCTTGCCGGACCGGTCAGTTTGCCGATCACGCCGGAGAGTGCCGAGCGGGCGCTCGCGGCCTTTCGTATCAGTTGTCCTTCGCTCGTCCGCCGCACCGATGCGAGCGGCCTGACGCAGCCCGGTGACTGGGTCGCCGCCTGCAATGCCGCCGCGACGGTGCCCGCAGGCGGCGCGATGCAGTTCTTCGCCACCCAGTTCGAGCCCGCACAGGTGGGCGAGGGCCGCGCCTTCGCGACCGGCTATTTCGAGCCCGAGATCGCCGGATCCCGCCGGCGCGAGCGCGGCTATGACGTGCCCGTCTATGCGAAGCCGAGCGATCTGGTCGAAGTCGACCTCGGCCTCTTCTCGGACGCGTACAAGGGCAAGCGCATCCGCGGCCGGGTCGAGGGCAGCAGCTTCGTTCCCTATTACGACCGCACCCAGATCGAGGAAGGCGCGCTCGAAGGCCGCGGCCTGGAGATCGGCTGGGCGGCGGACCCGATCGAGTTCTTCTTCCTCCAGGTCCAGGGCTCGGGTCGCCTGCGACTGCCGGACGGGTCGGTCATGCGGATCGGCTATGCCGGGCAGAACGGGCGCGACTATACCGGCATCGGCAAGCTGATGAAGGACCGTGGCCTGCTCGGGCCCGGCCAATCCTCGATGCAGGGCATCGTCGCCTGGCTGCGTGCGCATCCTGCCGAGGGCCGCGCGATCATGCGCGAGAACAAAAGCTTCGTGTTCTTCCGCGAGCTGACGGGCGCCGGGCCGCTAGGCGCCCTGGGCGTCCCGGTCACGGGGCAGGCGAGCGTTGCGGCGGATCCGAAGTTCGTGCCGCTCGGCGCTCCGGTGTTCCTGTCGATGGACCGCACCGATGCGACCGGCCTCTGGGTTGCGCAGGACACCGGCGGCGCGATCAAGGGCGCCAACCGCTTCGACACCTTCTGGGGCGCCGGGGACGAGGCGCGAGCGATCGCGGGCGGCATGTCCGCGCGCGGCACCGCCTTCGTGCTGCTCCCCCCGGGTGCGGTGGCGCGATTGAACGCAGGGCGCGGTGGCCGGCCGACGCCTTAGCGAGGGCGAGGCGGCGCTCTGGGCGCGGGTCACCGCGGGCCTGAGACCGCTGCACGCCACGCCGGCCAAGCCCAAGCCCAAGCCGCTTCCGCCGCCACCGATCCCCGAGCCGAAGCCGAAGCCGCCACGTGGCCGGGTCCCGCCGCTGCGCCAGCCGGCGGCGGTGCAGGCTCCGGCCCCCGCGGTATCCAATCTCCTCGACGGCAGCTGGGATCGCCGGCTCTCGCGCGGCCTCGTCTCGCCCGACAGCAGTTTCGACCTGCACGGCCACAGCCTGGCCTCGGCACATGCGATGCTAGACCGGGCGCTGGAACGGTCGATCGCCCGCGGCGATCGCGTGCTGCTGCTGGTGACGGGACGTGCGCCACGCCCCGATGCGGAGCGCCCCTTCGCCAGGGGCGCGATCCGTGCGGCCGTGCCCGACTGGCTCGCCGCGTCCCGGCATGCGGATCGCATCGCGGCGGTGCGGGGTGCGCATCCCCGCCATGGCGGCGCAGGCGCCCTCTACGTAATTTTACGTCGGTCGGTTACGCATGGGCGCTGAAATTTAACTCTTTCGCCCACACTGTGTCGTTTCATGAACGCGCAGAAGGGAGACGTTTGAGTTGCTGCACGCCAAGTCGCTCAAGCGCCGTGCGATCGTGTTCGCCGCCTGCGCAGGCGCCGTCAGCTTCTTTCTCGCTCTCCTGGCGACCACTCACGGCCGGCTGGACGCGCTGACCGCGTCGAGCGCGCTGATCCCGGCGGTGGTGTGTGCGACCATGTGCTGGGCATCGGCGGAACGCCACGTCTCCACCACCGCGGGCGCTGTGGACGAGGCGATCCTGCGGCTGAGCAAGGCGACGCGCGGCGATCTCCAGAGCCCGATCCCGCGGGAGGTCTGGAGCTTCGTGCCGAGCCTCGCCCGCGCCATGCAAGCGCTGTTCGAGCAGTTGCGCACGACGCTGGCCGCCGTGGAGCGCGCTGCGCAGATCGACACGGTGACCGAGTTGCCCAACCGGTCCCATTTCCAGCAACTCGTCGAGGAACGGCTGGAACGGCTGGCGCGGATGCAGCCGAGCCCGCCGGCCGCGCTGCTGTTCCTGGACCTCGATCGGTTTAAGGCGGTCAACGACACCTATGGCCATGCGACCGGCGACTTGCTGCTGGCGCAGGTCGGGCAGCGTCTTCGCCAGGCAGCGGAGCATCTTTCAGGCGGGCTGCTGGAGGAGCAGCCCATCGTCGGGCGCCTGGGAGGCGACGAGTTCAACATCCTGCTTTGTGGCCAGGCTGCTAGGGAACCGAAACGTGCCGCGCTGGGCATTCTCAACGTGCTCGCCGGAGCGCATCGGTTTCACGGCGGGGAGTTCCAGGCCGGTGCCTCGATCGGCATCGCGCAATGGCCGGTGCACGGCACCAGCTTCGTGGACCTGACCCGCGCCGCCGACATCGCGATGTATGCCGCAAAGGCTGGCGGGCGGGGGCAGGTCCACGCCTTCGACGCAAAGCTTGCCGCCGGGCTGGCCGCGCGCAAGGCGCTGGAACAGGAGTTGCGCGCCGGTATCGACCGAGGTGAGTTCGGCTTGGTGTTCCAGCCCCAGGTGTTGGCCGCGACCGGCTCCGCCTGCGGTGCCGAGGCGCTGGTGCGGTGGCACCATCCGGACGGCATGCGCCTGCCGGGCAGCTTCCTGCCGTGCGCAGAGGAGACGGGGCTGATCATCGAACTGGGCGACCGGATCGTCCAGGACGTGGCGGCCACCATCGGGCGCTGGCACGCGAAGGGGATCCGCCACCGGCTGAGCGTCAACATCAGCGCGCGCGAGCTCGACCATGCCAGCTTCGTGCGCAAGCTGCGCGATGCGGTCGCAAGTGCCGGCGCGCCCGCCTCGATGCTCGAGCTGGAACTCAAGGAGTCGCTGCTGATGGGGTGCAGCGAGGACGCGCTGGACGCGGTGACGCTGCTGCGCGGCGATGGGGCCAGCATCGCCCTCGATGATTTCGGCACGGGCTTTTCGAGCATCGCGCGGTTGCGCGAGCTTCCGATCGATCGGGTCAAGCTCGACCGGGCGCTCACCATCCATGTGGCGCAGAGCGAGGAGGCGAGGGCGATCGCCCAGGCGCTGGTGGGGCTGGTCCACGGGCTCGGCTGCACGGCGGTTGCCGAAGGGATCGAGAGCGCGGACCAGGCGAAGATCCTGCGCATGATCGGTTGCGACGTGCTGCAGGGCTATGCGATCGCCGCGCCCATGGAGGAGGCGGCGTTCCTCGACTGGCTTGGTTCGCCCGCGGCGGGGCGGCGACTCGCCAGCTAGGCGTCGAGCGCGCGCCGTGCCAAGGTCGCGTAGATCGCCTGCAGGCTGCGCAAATCTTCCACCGCCACAGCCTCGTCGAGCTTGTGCATGGTCGCGTTCAGCAGCCCGAACTCGACCGTCGGGCAAAGCCTGGAGAGAAAGCGCGCGTCCGAGGTTCCGCCCGTGGTCGAAAGCTCCGGCGTGAGGCCGGTGTGCTCGCGTATCGCATCGGAGACGAGGGTCGAGAAGGCACCCGGCGGGGTCAGGAACGCCTCGCCCGAGACCTTGCCGATCACCTGCGAATCGGGCGCGTGTCGCGCCACGATCGCGCGAACCCGCTCGATCAGCGCGTCGCCACGATGCAGGTCGTTGAAGCGGATGGACAGCCGTGCAGCCGCCCGGCCCGGGATGACGTTGGTGGCCGGGTTGCCGACGTTGAGGTCGGTTACCTCGATATTCGACGACTGGAACCAATCGGTTCCCGCGTCGAGCACCAGCGCCTCGATCTCCGCGAGCGCGCCGACGAGGCGGGAAATCGGATTGTCGGCAAGGTGCGGGTAGGCGACGTGCCCCTGCCGGCCGTGCACGTCGATCCAGATGTTGACCGACCCGCGCCGACCGATCTTGATCATGTCGCCCAGCCGAGCGGTGGATGTGGGCTCGCCGACCAGGCAGAGATCCGGTGCCAGGCCGCGCGCGGCCATGCGATCGATGATCGCGCGGGTGCCGAAGATCGCAGGCCCTTCCTCGTCGCCGGTGATCAGCAGCGACAGCGTACCCGCGTCGGCGGGCACCTGCGCGCAGGCGGCGGCAAAGGCGGCGACCCCGCCCTTCATGTCGACGGCACCGCGGCCATAGACCAGCCCGCCGCGCTCCTCCCCGGAGAAGGGACTCGCGGTCCAGCCGTCGCCCGCAGGAACCACGTCGACATGGCCTGCGAAGGCAAGGTGTCGGCCCCCCTGGCCCCGCACCGCGATGAGGTTTTCGACCGGTCCGTCCGGAGCCTCGCCACAGACGAAGCGGTCGACGTCGAAGCCAAGCGGGAGCAGCGCGGCTTCCAGCACATCGAACACCGGACCGCGGGCAGGGGTCACGCTCTCGGCGGCGATCAGGGCCTTGGTAAGTTCGACGACGTCTGTCACGCTGGTTCCCTCAAATGACGGAGGGGGCATTGCCCAAGCTCGACTTGGATACAATCCCGCAGACCAACACGACCGGCTATCCGGCGCCGTTTCGGGAGGCGGTCCAGGGGCGGTGGTATCGGCGCCTTGCGCCTGCGAGCGGACTTGCGGATTTCGGCGTCAGCCACGTCGTCCTGCGCCCCGGCGCCTGGTCGTCGCAACGACACTGGCACGAAGGGGAGGACGAATTCGTCGCCATCCTGTCGGGGGAAGCGGTGCTGGTCGACGACACCGGCGAGACGGTGATGCGGGCCGGCGATTGCGCCGCCTTCCCCAAGAACGACGGCAATGGACATGTGCTTCAGAATCGCAGCGATGCGGACTGCGTCTTCGTGGCCGTCGGCCGGCCGGCGCAGAGCCGGTGCCATTATCCCGACATCGACATGATGCTGACGCCGGGAGAGGGATATCGCGTCGGCGGAAAGCCGGCCTAGCCGGCGTCGGCCGTCTGTTCGAACCGTTCGATCACCCATTCCTCTTCCTGGGCACTCGCGATCCAGTCCTGCATCCAGCGGTGAGAGAGCACCGCCTGCATATAGGCCGCGGCGAACGGCGGCATCGGGATCGAATAGGTGACGAAGCGGGTCACCACCGGCGCGAACATCGCATCCACCGCGCCGAACTCGCCGAACAGGAACTCACCGGTACCGCCGAACCGTGCGCGCGCCTGTGCCCACAGCTCGAGGATGCGAGTGACGTCGTGGACCACGTCGTTGTCGAGACGGGCCGGGGGATAGACCTGGCGGATGTTCATGCTGTGCTTGCGACGCAGCGCCTGGAAGCCGGAGTGCATCTCTGCGGCCATCGAGCGCGCCATGGCGCGGGCGGCCGCGTCCGCCGGCCAGAACCGGTCACCGCCCGACTTCTCGTTCAGATATTCGACGATCGCCAGGCTGTCCCAGACCACCACGTCGCCGTCCCACAGGATCGGCACCTTGCCCGAGGAGGGGGCGAACTCGTCGCCCTCGCGTCGGCGATCCCAACCCTCGTCATAGAGGGGGACGACCACCTCCTCGAAGGGGAGCCCCGAGAGCTTGGCCGCGAGCCAGCCGCGCAGGGACCAGGAGGAATAGGCCTTGTTGCCGAGGATGAGCTTGAGCATGCCGCGGTCTAGCCTGCCGCTCCGCGCAACGGAACCGCCTTGCGACAATTCCGTTGGCGCAACGATGACGGAGAAGAACCAGGACCCGCAGAGCGTCGGCGATGTGCTCGACCGGCTCAAGGAGCTCGGCGAAGAGGCCGGGCAGGACAAGGCGAAGCTCGGCGACGCCGTCGAAGCGATGGGCCACCGCGCCTACGGCCCCTTCTTCATCATCTTCCCGTTGATCGATATTTCGCCGGTGGGCGGCATCCCGGGCCTGCCCACCGCGATGGCGGTGGTCATGGTGCTGCTCGCGCTTCAGCTGCTGTTCGGGCGCAAGGACCTGTGGCTTCCCGGATTCCTGGCGAACCGCGGCCTGAAAGGCGAGAAGCTGGTCAAGGTCGCCGACAAGATGCGGCCCGTCGCCAAGTGGCTCGATCGCTGGTTCCACGGCCGCCTGCCGGCGCTCACCAAGGGACCGATGATCAAGATCGCCGCGGTCGCGATCATCGCGCTGTGTACCACGGTGCCGCCGCTCGAGCTGCTGCCGTTCGCCAGCACGCTGCCCATGGTGGCGATCCTGTCGTTCGGGCTGGCCCTACTGGTACGCGACGGGCTGCTGATGGTGATCGCCTGCATCCTGTCGGTTGCGGCGATCGGCGGCGGGCTCGGCTGGTTCTTCGGCCGCGGCGGCCAGGGCGGGGGCGGCTGAACCAGCCCGCGCGTCAGTCGATCGATTCGATGACGGCCGCGCGCAGTTCGGGGATGCCCATGCCCTTTTCGCTGGAGGTGGCGAGCACCTCCGGATGCGCGGCGGGGCGCTTGCGTGCTTCGGCAACCGTGGCGGCATGCACGGCGGCGAGCTCGCTCGCCTTGATCTTGTCCGCCTTGGTCAGGACGACGCGGTAGCTGACCGCCGCCTTGTCCAGCATCTCCAGCACTTCGCGATCGACGTCCTTGATGCCGTGGCGCGAGTCGATCAGCACCAGCGTCCGCTTGAGCACCACGCGCCCGCGCAGATAGTCGTTCACCAGGTAGCGCCACTTGCGGACGACATCCTTGGGCGCCTTGGCAAAGCCATAGCCGGGCATGTCGACCAGCCGGAACCGCAGCGGATCGCCCACGTCGAAGAAGTTCAGCTCCTGCGTGCGGCCCGGCGTCACCGAGGTGCGCGCCAGGCTGTTACGACCGGTGAGCGCGTTCAGCAGCGACGACTTGCCGACGTTCGAACGCCCGGCAAAGGCGATCTCCGGCACCACCGGATCGGGCAGGTGCTGCAGCGCCGGGGCCGAGCGCAGGAAGGTGATCGGCCCGGCGAACAGCTTGCGCGCCGCTTCGATCGCGTCCTCGTCGAACGCCTCGATGGGGGCGGGGACGTCCGTCACTTGGCGGGCGCCGTCTTCAGGCCCGGGTGGCGCGAATAGAGCAACTGCTGCTGCGCGATGGTCAGCAGGTTGGACGTGATCCAGTAGACCTGCAGGCCGACCGCGAACGGCGCCATGATGAACATCATCACCCAGGGCATCAGGCCGAACACCTGCTTCTGCGCATCGTCCATCGGCTGCGGGTTCAGCTTGAACTGGAAGTACATCGACACGCCCAAGAGGATCGGGATCACGCCGATCGCGATGAAGCTCGGCGGCGTGAACGGCAGCAGGCCGAACAGGTTGACCGGCGTCAGCGGATCGGGTGCCGAGAGGTCCTTGATCCAGCCGACGAACGGCTGGTGGCGCATCTCGATGGTGAGCATCAGCACCTTGTAGAGCGCGTAGAACACCGGGATCTGCAGCAGCGTCGGCAAGCAGCCCGCGACCGGGTTCACCTTCTCCTGCTTGTACAGCGCCATCATCTCCTGTTGGAGGCGCGGCTTGTCGTCCTTGTAGCGCTCCTGCAGCGTCTTCAGCTTGGGCTGGAGCGCGCGCATCGCCGCCATGGAGGCGAACTGGCGCTGCGCGATCGGGAACATCAGCAGGCGAATGGTGAGCGTCAGCAGGATGATCGCCACGCCGAAGTTGCCGATCATGCGGAACAGCCAGTCGAGATAGGCGAAGATCGGCTTCTCGACGATGCCGAACCAGCCCCAGTCGATCGCGTTGCCGAACTGGACCACGCCCGCATCCTCATAGCGGTCGAGCAGGTCAACTTCCTTGGCGCCCGCGAAGAAGCGCGAGGTCGCGGTGGCCTGCTGCCCCGGCTGCACCGTGGAAAGGGTGGCCGGGCGGTAGTCCGCCTGGTGGACGTTGTCGCCGGTGTTGCGGAACTGGATGACGTTGCTCTTGCCCTGATCCGGCACCAGCGCAGTCAGCCAGTAATGGTCGGTGAAGCCGGCCCAGCCGCCCTGGGTGTCGAACTTCTGCGGCGCCTCGTCGACGTCGGTGTAGTTGACGTCGAAGTTCACGCCGCCCTTGATCTCGTAGATCGGGCCCGAGTGGATGCTCCACGTGTCCTTGTCGCGCGGCGGGGCACGGCGGCTGAGCAGGCCGTAGGTTGCTGCCTGCACCGGCTGCGTACCTGCGTTGCCGATCGTCTGGCGGACGGTGAACATATAGCCATCGTCGACCGCGATCTGGATCGCATAGCGCTGGCCACCCACCTGGGTCGTGAGCGTAACCGGCGTGGCCCGGGTCAGGCGCGTGCCGCTGGCCTGCCAGACGGTGTCTGCGCCGGGCGCCTGCACGCCGTTTCCGGACCAGCCGAAGCTCGCGAAATAGGCGTCGCCCGTCCCCGACGGCGACAGGATGCGGATGGGGGCGCTGTCCTTGGCGATCGTCTCCTTGTGGCGGGTGAGCACCAGGTCGTCGATGCGCGCGCCCTTGAGGTTGATCGAACCCTTCAGCCGCGGCGTTTCGATGGCGATGCGCGGCGTCTCGCGCAGCACGAGCGCGCGGTCGCGCACGGCCGTGGGCGTATCGGCGGCAGGATCGGCGCCCGGGTTCGGCACCACCTCGCTCTTGCCCTCGACGATCTTGGTCGCCGGCGGATTCGCGGCCGGGAAGAAATAGCTGGCGATCGGCTGCCAACCGAACAGGATCACCGCGGCCAGCACCGCGAAGAGGACGAAGTTCTTCTGGTCGTTCTTCACCGACTAATCCCTGTGTGCTCGGTCGTCATGGTACCGGATCGTAGCCGTGGCCGCCCCACGGATGGCAACGCGCGATCCGACGCGCCGCAAGCCAGCTGCCCTTCAGCGCGCCATAGCGGCCAAGCGCCTCGATTGCATAGGCCGAACAGCTGGGGCTGTAGCGGCAGCTGGAGGGCAGGATCACCGAAGGACCCAGCTGCCAGCCGCGCGCGACGAGGATCAGCAGCCGTGCGATCACCGCATGGCACCGAAAGAAACGGGGGGAGGAAGGCACCCGGCGGTCACCGGGTCACCTTGCGCAGCGCCTTGACCAGTTCGGTCTTGAGCGACTCATAGGGCCGGTCGATCGCGGAGGTGCGTCCGATCAGCACATGGTCGGCACCAGCGATGCCAGCCGTCGGCAGGACCTCGCGCGCAAGCGCGCGGAAACGCCGCTTCACCCGGTTGCGGGCGACGGCGTTGCCGACTTTCTTGGATACGGTGATGCCGATCCGCATCGTCGGATCGGCATCCTCGCGCGCGCGCACCAGCAGCACGAAGCCCGGCATCGGCGCACGCTTGCCTCCGTTCGCAGCGAGATACTCGCTGCGACGGGTAAGGCGCGTCAGGCCGACAGCTTCTTGCGGCCGCGGTTGCGACGGGCGCGAATCACCTTGCGGCCACCCGGCGTCGCCATGCGAGTCCGGAAGCCGTGGCGACGCGAACGCACCAGGTTGCTCGGCTGAAAGGTCCGCTTCATCACTCATTCCCCGGGATATCGAACGTCTACAATAACGGAAAAAGCCGCCCTGAACGGCGGCCGTGTGCCCGCAGCCCATAGGCAAGCTGCCCCTCCAAGTCAACGCGGCTGTGCCGGGACAGGATCGGGAACCGACCATCACCGGTCCGATGTGGGGCATGTGTGTTGTCAGGGCAAGACACGCTCGGCTGTTTTCCTTCCCCGGAAACCGGCTATGCAGTGGCGGGGGACAGGGGGGGGCAGCATGGTCGCGATCGTATCGACGGCGGCGTATCTCGGGCTGGAGGCGCGCGCGGTCGAGGCGCAGGTGCAACTGGCGCCCGGCGTGCCGGCATTCGTCGTCGTCGGGCTGCCGGACAAGGCGGTGGGCGAAAGCCGCGAGCGCGTTCGCGCCGCCATCGCCGCGATCGGCCTGTCGCTTCCGCCCAAGCGGATCACGGTCAACCTCTCCCCTGCGGACCTGCCCAAGGAGGGATCGCACTATGATCTCCCGATCGCGCTGGGGCTGTTGGCGGCGATGGGCGTCGTCGATGCGGAGACGCTGTCCGAATATCTGGTCGTCGGCGAGCTCGGGCTGGACGGGCGGATCGCGGCGACGCCCGGGGTGCTGCTCGCGGCGCTTCACGCGTCGGAGCGCGGTCTGGGGCTGATCTGCCCGGCAGCGCAAGGCGCCGAAGCGGCGTGGGCGGGGGGCAGCATCTGCGCGGCGACCGACCTGATCGGTCTGCTCAACCACCTGAAAGGGACACAGTTGTTGCCCGAACCCGCACCGGGCGAGGCGGAGGAACTGGTGCTCGGGCCGGACCTGCGGCGGGTGAAGGGACAGGAAACCGCGAAGCGCGCGCTGGAGATCGCGGCGGCGGGCGGTCACAACCTGCTGATGGTGGGTCCGCCGGGTGCGGGCAAGTCGCTGCTCGCGTCCTGCCTTCCCGGCATCCTCCCGCCGCTCGATTCGGGCGAGGCGCTGGAGGTGTCGATGGTCGCTTCGGTCGCAGGCACGCTCACGGGCGGCCGGATGACGCGGGCGCGCCCTTACCGGGCGCCGCATCACTCGGCCTCCATGGCCGCGCTGGTGGGCGGCGGCCTTCGAGTCCGGCCGGGGGAGGTGAGTCTCGCCCATCTGGGCGTGCTGTTCCTGGACGAGCTGCCGGAGTTCCAGCGCGCGGTGCTCGATTCGCTGCGCCAGCCGCTGGAGACCGGCAACGTCAGCGTCGCGCGGGCCAACGCGCATGTGAGCTTTCCCGCGCGCGTCCAGCTGGTCGCGGCGATGAACCCATGCCGCTGCGGGCACCTGGGGGATCCGGCGCTGGCCTGCTCCCGGGCGCCGCGCTGTGCCGTCGACTACCAGGCGCGCGTGTCCGGCCCGTTGCTCGACCGCATTGACCTCCACCTGGAAATGCAGCCGGTGAGCGCCGCGGACCTCGCGCTGCCTGCGGCTGCCGAAGGATCGGCGGAGGTGGGGGCGCGGGTCGCCGCTGCCCGTGCCGTACAGGCGCGCCGCTACCGCGATGTCGCGGCGCGAACTAATGCGGAGGCGGACGGCGAGGTGCTGGAGGCGACCGCCACGCCGGACGCCCCCGGCGCGAAGCTGCTCGCCCAGGCGGCAGAGGCGATGCGGCTTTCGGCGCGCAGCTACACGCGCGTGCTTCGCGTCGCCCGCACCATCGCGGACCTCGCGGGCGCAGAAACCGTCGGGCGCCTCCATGTCTCCGAAGCGCTCAGCTACCGTCGCCAGCCGCCGCGCGCCTGAGGGTGGAGCAGGGGTTCGCCTGATCGGCCGCAGGGCAGTCGCAGACTCTGGCGTTTGCGAATGCCCTGCCGTATAGCGCCGCCACCAGCCGTCCGGGGGACGGCGCGCACCGTGCGGGTGTGGTGAAATTGGTAGACGCGCCGGACTCAAAATCCGGTTCCGCAAGGAGTGTCGGTTCGAGTCCGACCACCCGCACCAGCTTCCAGAGTGATGTACCGCCGGGCGTGTTCGCGCCTACTCCGTGTCACGCGGCGCTGGCGCGATCTTGGCGAGATCGATCTTCTCCCACCGTGGCTCCAGCCCCAGGCGCGCGTTGAATCGGGTGTTGAAGGTGAAGGGGTCTGCGGTCGGCGCCGTCAGCGCTTCCCCATAGAGGCGGCGAACCGCCGGTTCCGGATAGCCCATCAGCCCCAGCAAGGTCGGGAAGATCCGATAGTGGCTCATCCGGTTGCGGTTTGCCGCTGCCGCCTTGACCCAGGAAAGCCCCGCCGAGGCGCCGCCGTCGATCACCAACAGCGGTACGAGCCCTTCCTGTGGTACCGGATCGCCGCTGCAATGGGTGTTGCTGCCGGGGCTGCCGGTCTCGTGCAGGTCCTGCCCATGATCGGACGTGTAGATCAGCGTTGCCCGCGACAGGTCGGCGCGGTCGAGCAGCCGGTCGAAGAAGGCGCCGACGTTCCAGTCCAGCGTGTTGCGATACGCGTTGCGATAGCGGACCCATTCGGCAGCCGTGCCGCCGAAGCCGGTGCGGTCGCCCGTGTCGCTGATCCCGACATAGTGTCCGCGGGCAAGGGCGGGGCGGTGCCGCATGTAGGTGTCGGGATATTTGTCGTGAACCGGAAAATGCGCGCCGACCTTGTTGACCAGCACGAACTCCGGCGTGTCGTTGCGCAGCGATGCGGCAAGCCTGTCGGCCACCGCCATGTCCCGGTCGCGCACGGGCACGCGATCGAACTGGACGAAGCGGTCGATCTGTCGCCGCTCCTGCGCGTCCATCAGGTTCTGGAGCCTGCCGCCCGTACCCTGCGCATCCAGGTAGACGGTGCGGAGGCCGGCAGCCTTCGCATAGTCGAAGATCGAGGGCATGGTGGCGTTGATCCGGCGATAGTCTTCGCGGGTGCCGCCGTGGCGCAGCGTCACGTTGCTGCCGACGCTGCAATTGGTGATCGATGCGGCCAGGCCGAAATCGTGCACCGCAACGCCCGGTCGCGGCTGGAGGAGGCCGCTGCGTGCTCCGCTCGGGGAGTTCAGGTCTAGGTAGTTGCCCGCGACGCTCTCATCGACGATCAGCACGATGTCGCCGCTGGGCGGCCGCACCGGCCGCAGCGCCACCGGCTTCCGATGTGGCGCACCCTCCGCGAGACGCTCGTAGAGGAAGAGGCTGGAGTAGGCGAGTGGGGTGAACGGGCCGGGGAGCCCCGTTCCGCCTTCGCCGCCGCGCACGAAGAGAATGGCGGCGAGCAGCAGGACGCCGGCCAAGGGAGCCACAGGAGCAAGCCTGCCCCAGCGCAGGCTGCCCTGCGGCGGCAGGACGAGGCCCGAGAATAACAGCAACGATCGCGCGAACGTGCCCGCCATCGCCCCGGCGTGCTGATCGATCGCCTCCGGTGCGGAGGCGGCCGAGTTCCACATGTTGATGAACGCGTCGTAGCTCATCGGCTCGCGCGTGATCGCCTCGTAAGAATCGAGGAAGAAGGCGGCAGCACAGAGGAGCGTGGCCAGCGCCCAGCGCAGTGCCCAAGGCCGGGTGAAGGCGGCGGCAACGAGCGCCAATGCCAGCAGCCCGAAGAGCCCAAGGTAGATCGGCAATCCCGGCGAGAGTCCCAGCGACTGGAGCCGCTCGGCGATGCCGCCCGCGCCGGTGAGCAGGTAGACCAGGATCAGGAGCAGCTTGGCAGTCGTTCGCATGGCGCTCAGCAGACGGAAAAGGAGATGGGTTCGATCGTCATGCGCAGGGGCAGGACCGCCTCTGCATCGCCGTCGACCTGTACCGGCAGCGGCTCATCGGCCTCTATCGACAGGTCGGTGCACGAGAACGCGACGAAATTGGCGGCATCCGAGGGGCAGCGCCCGCGCAGCAGCGCCCATGCGAAGCGGACAACGTCGCGGCGCCTGGCCGTCCGCAGCGCGACCACATGCATGATGGGTCGGGTGCGATCCGCTTCCGGCGCAAAGCTCCACGGCCCGGCGAAGAAGCGGCCCTTGGCCACATAGACCGCCTCGCACGTCAATTCGCCGGCCTCCCAGGCGAGCCGGATCGGCTTGCGCGGCCAGTTCAGGAGCACCCGGAAGAAGGCGACCCCATAAGCGAGGCGGCCGATCCGCCGCTTCAGCCGCGGCGACACGGCTGCGACCGCCTGGCTGTCCGGTCCCACGCTGGCGCAGGAAAGGCACAGCGCCGCGCCCACGCGCAGGGCATGGTGTCGCGGCCGCTCCCGGCTCTCGAGCGCATAGGCGGCGTAGCGATCCGGATCGAGCGGGGAGCGTAGCTCCCGATGCGCCAGATTGACGGTTCCTGCCGGATAGATGCTGAGCGGAAGGTCGCGTTCGGCCGCCAACATTGCGGCGGCGACGTGCCGGATGGTGCCGTCCCCGCCCACCACGCAGACGTGGCTGACATCCTCCGCGATGGTGACCGGCCGCCCCGGCCCGCATTCGGTGAGCACCACTTGCGCGCCGGCCCGCTTGAAGCCCGTGCGGATCCTCGCCAGGGTCGATCCGCGCACCCGGCCTGCCGACGGGTTCACCACGATCTGGATGCGGTGGCCGCCTTTGTTCAACTGGTTGCGTCCCTGAGCAAGCCTGCCGCAGCGGCAACTGGGGCAGACCCTAGAGGTCGCGGGCGCGCGATCAAGCGATGCGCGAGCGGGCGGGGCCTCGCACTGCTCCTAAGTGGGACGATCCTCAGCGCGCGCGGACCCGCGCCGGGTTGCCAGCGGCGACTGCTCCGCTGGGGATGTCGCGGGTGACGACGCTGCCCGCACCAATCAGCGCGTCGTCGCCGATGGTGATGCCGGGCAAGAGGATGGCGCCGCCGCCGATCCAGACGTTGGCACCGATCAAGATCGGACGGCCCCACTCCAGGCCGGCGGCGCGCTCGGCCGGATCGCGGGGATGATCGGCCGTCAGGATCTGCACGCCAGGACCGATCTGGGTGCCGTCGCCGATGCGGACCTCCACCACATCCAGGATGACGCAGTTGAAGTTCAGGAAGACGCCTGCGCCCAGATGAATGTTGGTGCCATAGTCGCAGTGAAAGGGCGGCCGGATCGTGGCGCCCAGACCCACCGAGCCCAGACGTGCGCGCAGCAATGCCTCGCGCTCCGCCGTTCCAGTTGTGGCATTGAACCGCTGCATCCACTCGGCGGCGGCTTTCTGGTCGGCAACGATCTCGGGATCGCTCGCACGGTACGGTTCGCCGGCGAGCATCTTCTGCTTCTCGGAAGGTCCTGTCACTGGGAAGCGCCTCCGCGGACCGGCCGCCGGTAAGATGGCTGATGCCCTGTCGGAGGGCTGGTGCCGGTTGCAGGAATCGAACCCGCGACCTTCGGTTTACAAAACCGCTGCTCTACCAGCTGAGCTAAACCGGCGTTGCGCCCCCCTTGCGTCAGAGAACGCCGAACGTCCAGCCTTCGCTTCGCCGAATTGTGGGGGTGAGCGCCGCGGGCTGCCACAGTTCGGGTGCCCTGGCGATCCGCCTAAGCCAGGCCGCGGCCATGATCGCATCGGTGGCGTGGTCGTCGTAGCGCTCGAGCGGCGTGTGCCGGCCGCTGCCGAGCGCCTCCAGCGCCGCGTCGAGGGCGTGCGGGTCCCGCAGCTTGCTCAGCCCCTTGCGCAGCCCGGCCGCACGCGCTGCGATCGTGGTGTAGATCTCGACCACCAGTGCGCCCTGCGCCGGCGGTGGGTCGAACGGCCAGATCGGAACCTCGGAGCCGAGATGGTGGAGCAATCGCATGCCCGCGAAGCTCGCCTTGGCGACCTGGGCCGCACCGATCGCGTCATAGAGGGTGGAGGCCCGGCCGATCCCGCTCGCGTTATAGGCCGCTTCGCACCGGCGGTAGTGCAGGAACTGCGCCTTCGCACCGTCGCGGGCGCCGAGATAGAAGTGGCTGCCGCGCCGTCGCTCCAGGAAGGAAGCGGCGCCCAGGTCCGCGTCGGGGCAATCGGCGTCGACATAGGCCCAGAACACGCGCGCCGTCGAAGGCGTCGGCTCGCCCGGCAGATAGGCGCCCCGCTCGATCCATGGCGGCGCGAAGCTGAAGTCGAACCCGACCAGCAACGGCGTGTCCGCCTGCGCCTTCAGCCAGTGGAGCACGTCCGTGCGGGACCAGATGCCGCGAGGCGGCGCCACCAGTTCGGGCGCGGCGCTGCCTGTCTCGCAGAGCGCGACCGCGATCCCCTTGTGACGGTGTCCCTTGGCGCCTGACCAGTCGATCGCGGCAAAGCGGGTGAAGTGCTCGGGGACCGTCAGCTTGCCGCATCCGGATTGCGGCCGTGGCGGCGCGCGTCCCACCACGCCATGCGTTCGCTCAGCCGCTTCTCGAAGCCGCGTTCGGTCGGGGCATAGAAGTGCTGCGGGGGCAGTTCCTCGGGCCAGTAGTTGGCGCCGGAGAAGCCGTCGTCGCTGTCGTGGTCATAGGCATAGCCCTCACCATAGCCGATCTCCTTCATCAGCTTGGTGGGGGCATTGAGGATGTTGTGCGGCGGCATCAGCGAGCCGGTTTCCTTCGCCGATCGCCACGCCGCCTTCTGCGCCTTGTAGGCGGCGTTCGACTTGGGCGCGGTCGCGCAATAAAGGCACGCCTGCACAATCGCGAGTTCCCCCTCGGGCGAGCCGAGGAAGTCGTACGCGTCCTTCGCCGCGAGGCATTGCACCAGCGCCTGCGGGTCGGCGAGGCCGATGTCCTCGCTGGCGAAGCGCGTGATCCGCCGCAGCACGTAGAGCGGTTCCTCGCCCGCGGTCAGCATCCGCGCGAGATAGTAGAGCGCCGCCTGGGGATCCGATCCGCGCAGCGACTTATGGAGCGCGGAAATGAGGTTGTAGTGCCCCTCGCGATCCTTGTCATAGACGGCCATGCGCCGGTGGAGCAGCGCGGAAAGGCTGGCGGGGTCCAGCGGCGTGTCGAGTTGGATGGAGAACAGCGTCTCCGCCTGGTTGAGCAGGAAGCGGCCATCGCCATCGGCGCTCGCGACCAACGCCGCCCGCGCGTCTGCGTCGAGCGGGAGCGGGCGGCCCTCGGCCTCCTCGGCGCGGGTGAGCAGCGTCTCCAATGCCTCTGCGTCGAGCCGGCGCAGGATCAGCACCTGCGCGCGCGAGACGAGCGCGGCATTGAGTTCGAACGACGGGTTCTCGGTGGTCGCCCCAACCAGCGTCACCGTGCCGTCCTCGACATAGGGCAGGAAGCCGTCCTGCTGCGCGCGGTTGAAGCGGTGGATCTCGTCCACGAACAACAGCGTGCGGCGGCCGAGCCGGCCATGGTCCCGTGCCTCGGCGAATACCTTCTTCAAATCGGCGACCCCGGAGAACACCGCCGAGATCGATGCGAAGCGCAGCCCGACTGCGTCCGCAAGCAGCCTCGCGATCGTCGTCTTGCCGGTTCCCGGTGGCCCCCACAGTACCATGGACGAGAGTTTGCCGGCTGCGACCATCCGGCCGATCGCGCCTTCGGGACCCGTCAGGTGCGACTGGCCCACCACCTCCTCCAGGCGGCGCGGACGCAGCCGATCGGCGAGCGGACCCGTGGTGGGCACCTCGGCGGGGGCAGGCGGATCGAAGGCGGCAAAAAGGTCGGCCATGTCGCCGATATAGGCGTCGACGGGAAAATACGCAGCCTTGTGCGACAACCTCTTGCGCAAACCAATCTAAGATATATCTTTGGGCTATCGAACTTGCACAGGAGTTTCCATGTTCGGCATGCATCATCATTTGCACCGCCACCCTCACGGTCGCGGCGGCTGCGGCCCCGACGAGCGGCCTGGTGGCCGTCGCGGCTTCACCCGCCCCTGGGGCGGCGGTCCCTTCGGCGGCGGCTTCGGCGGCTGGGACCATGAGGCGGAGGGACGGGGCGGTCGTGGCGGTCGACGTCGCCTCTTCGACGGCGGCGATCTGCGGCTGGTCCTGCTCGCGCTCATCGAGCAGCAGCCGCGTCACGGCTATGACCTGATCCGGGAGATCAAGGAGCGCACCGGCGGCGTCTACGCCCCGAGCCCGGGCGTTGTGTATCCGACCCTCACCCTTCTCGCCGACATGGCGCTGATCGAGGAACAGGCGGAAGCGGCTGGGCGCAAGGCCTATGCGATTACCGAGGCAGGCGTTGCGCATCTCGACGAGCAGCGCGAGCAGGTCGAGGCGCTGCTCGGACGCTTGGCGCAGGTCGGAACGATGACCGCACGCACCAGCGGCGGGCCGGTCAAGCGCGCGATGGGCAACCTGCGCACCGTGCTGGGTCAGCGACTGGCCGGCGAGGAGGTGCCGCCCGAGACACTGCACGAAGTGGCCGCGATCCTGGACGAAGCCGCCCAGCGCATCGAGCGTCTCGCATGAGCGCCGGCGCGTTCAGCGCGGTGGCCGAGGTGCCGACCGCATCCGGCAGCCGCTATCTCCAGCAGCTCTGCAAGCACTGGAGCCACAATCTGCAGGTGGAGTTCACCCCCGAGAGAGGCACCGTGGTGTTCCCGCACAACGCGCGCGGGGCGAACTTCCCAGCAGACGGGCGCGCTTCGTTCGAAGCCGGCGAGGCGACGTTGACCGTGCGGATCGATGCCAGCTCCGCGGAGCAGTTGGAGGCGTTGAAGCAGGTCGTCGCGTCGCACCTCGACCGCTTCGCCTTTCGTGAGGCGCCGCTGGCCTTCGACTGGAAGGCCGCCTGATCCGGCGGCGCGGGCGCTGGATCAGTGCCCGCGCCGCCCCAGCATCTGAAGATAGGCGTCGAGTACCGCCTGGTTCGCAGTATCCCAGCGATAGCGCTGCGCCTTGGCATGGCCGGCAGCGCCCATTGCGCTTCGCAGCTCCGCATCGCGGATGATCCGCTGGAACGCGTCGGCATAGGCGGTGACGTCGCGCGGCGGCACCAGCACGCCCGTCACCCCGTCGTCGATCAGGTCCACCGCGCCGGTGGCGCGGGCCGCGACCACCGGCACTCCGGCGGCCATGGCTTCGGACGTGACCTGCCCCCAGGTCTCGGTAACGCTGGGGTTGAACAGCACGTCCATCGACGCGACCGCCCGGCCCAGTGCATCGCCGCGCTGGAAGCCGGCAAAGGCGGCGTCGGGGACGCGCTCCGCGAACCAGTCGCGCGCGGGTCCTTCGCCGATCACCAGCACTTTGTGCCGCACGCCGCGGTCGCGCAGCAGCGCCACCACATCGGCAAAGATGTCGAGCCCCTTTTCCAGCACCAGCCGGCCGAGGAAGCCGATCGCCACCTCATCATCGGCGACGCCCAGGGCTCTGCGCCATTCCAGGCTGCGCGCGCCCGGGTGGAAGCGGTCGTGGTCGACGCCACGGCCCCACAGCCCGATCGGCGTCGTCACGCCCCAGCCGCGGATCAGCGCCTCGATCGACGGCGTGGGCACCATCACCTGATCGGCCCGGTTGTAGAAGCGGCGCGACAGGGTCGTGAAGATCGGCTCCAGAAACCCCATCCCGTAATAGCTGGCATAGGTTTCGAACCGCGTGTGAAGCGAGGCCAGGCAGGCGACGTCGTGCCGCCGTGCCCAGCTGACGGCGCGGTGACCCAGCACATCGGGCGCCGAGACATGGACGATGTTGGGCCGGAAGTCGGCAAGATCCCGGCGGATCGAGGCGGGCAGGCCGAGCCCGAGCCGATATTCGCCGCGCCCGCCCGGCAGCCCGACGGAAGGCACGCTCACCAATTCGCCCGTGGGCGCGAACGCCGCCTTCTCCGCGGTCGGGGAATAGACGCGCAACGTCACGCCGTGCGCGAGCAGATGGCCGGCAAGCAGGTTCAGCGCATGGTTCGCACCATCGCGCACGTAATTGTAGTTGCCACTGAAAAGGGCGACACGAAGGTCGGACGGCTGCATGGAGGCGGCCCATAGCCCCCCATGCCCGCGCACGCCACCGGAACGATTCGCCGCGCACGGCGCTTGCTCCCGGACAGACGGAGACAGGCGATGGCAAACAGCTATTCCAAGGGCGACAAGGTCAGCTGGAGCTGGGGCAAGGGCACGGCCGAGGGCAAGGTCGAGGAGAAGTTCGAGCGGCGGGTCCAGCGCACGATCAAGGGAAGCAAGATCGTCCGCAACGGCAGCAAGGAAAATCCGGCCTACCTGATCGTCCAGGAGGACGGCGACAAGGTGCTGAAGGAAGGTTCCGAGCTGCACTGAGCGGGCGGCGGCAGGCGGCGGGCCTCGGTCCGATATTCCCCTTTCGTTCTGCGCGTGCTAGGGGCTGCCCATGGCAAAACCTCGGAAGCGCTACGTCTGTCAGCAATGCGGTTCGGTGACCGCGCAATGGGCGGGCCAGTGTGGCGACTGCGGGGACTGGAACACGCTGGTGGAGGACGCTGGCGCCGTCGTGACGCCCTTCCAGGCGCGGCATAATCTCCAGTCCGGCGGACGTGCGATCCAGCTCTCCGGGCTCGACAGCGACATCCCGCTTCCTGACCGGATGGCGACCGGCATCTCCGAACTCGACCGGGCACTCGGCGGCGGGTTCGTCGAGGGCTCGGCGACGCTGATCGGCGGCGATCCGGGCATCGGCAAGTCGACGCTGCTGCTCCAGGCGACGGCGCGGCTGGCGCTGGCGGGCAAGTCCGTCGCCTATGTCTCGGGCGAGGAGGCGGCGGACCAGGTGCGGCTGCGGGCGCGGCGCCTGGGATTGGGCAACGCGCCGGTCCAACTGGCGGCGGCGACCTCGGTACGCGACATCCTCACGACGTTGGGGGAAGGCCAGGCGCCCGACCTGCTGGTGATCGATTCGATCCAGACCATGCACTCCGACCTGATCGAGGGGGCGCCGGGCACCGTCAGCCAAGTGCGCGCCTCGTCGGGCGAACTGATCCGCTTCGCCAAGGAGCGCGGGACGGCGCTGGTGCTGGTCGGCCATGTCACCAAGGACGGCTCGATCGCCGGCCCGCGTGTGCTGGAGCACATGGTGGACACGGTGCTGGCGTTCGAAGGCGAGCGTAGCCACCAGTATCGCATCCTGCGCGCGGTCAAGAACCGCTTCGGCGGCACCGACGAGATCGGCGTCTTCTCGATGGCGACGGAGGGGCTGAGCGAGGTTTCCAATCCGTCCTCGCTGTTCCTCACCAGCCGCGACGAGAGCGTCACCGGCACGGTGGTCTTCCCGGCGCTGGAGGGAACGCGGCCCGTGCTGGTCGAGGTGCAGGCCCTGACGGTGCGGCTCGCCTCGGGCGCGACGCCGCGCCGTGCAGTCGTCGGCTGGGATTCAGGGCGGCTGGCGATGATCCTGGCGGTGCTGGAGGCCCGCTGCGGCCTCGCCTTCGCAACGTCCGAAGTCTATCTCAACATCGCGGGCGGCTACCGCGTGCAGGATCCTGCCGCCGATTTGGCCGTGGCAGCGGCGCTCGTCTCCGCGCTCTCCGAACGACCCGTCCCGACCGATGCGATCGCGTTTGGCGAAGTGGCGTTGTCGGGGGAGGTGCGTCCGGTCGCCCATGGTGCGCTGCGGTTGAAGGAGGCGGGCAAGCTCGGCTTCGGACGGGCGATGGTGCCAGGGGCCCAGGCGGCGGAGGGGACCAGCCTCACCCTCTCGACCTTCCGCAGCCTGCCGTCCTTCGTCGATCACATGCTGGGCCGCTAAGCGCGCGGCTCGACTTCGCGAAGGCGCCCGGATAGGGGGGCGAGCAGGCGCTGGGGAGGGCATCGATGGAACTGACCGCACTCGACATCGTGGTGCTGCTGATCGTCGGCGGTGCCGCTCTGCTGGGCCTCAAGCGCGGCTTCGTGACCGAAGTGCTGTCGCTGATGGCCTGGATCTTCGTCGTCTTCGCGATCAAGCTGTTCCACACGCCGGTCAGCGCCGCACTGGTGGGCGTGATCGGCACTTCGGCCGGCGCTGCGACGCTGGCCTTCGCGCTGATCGCCGGCATCGTTTATTTCCTGGGGCGGCTCGTGGCCAACGGCGTGGGCGCGCGCACCCGCACCTCGATCCTGGGGCCGGTCGACCGTGCGCTTGGCTTCGGCTTCGGCGCGGTGAAGGGCCTGGTGCTGTGCAGTCTCGGCTTCCTGCTGCTGGTGCTGGTGATCGACACCATCGCGGGCGGGCCCAAGCGCCGGCCGGACTGGATCACCCAGTCGCGCACCTACGCGCTGCTCGATTCCACCAGCGCCAGCATCGCCGACATCGTCTACCGGCGCCGGCGTGGCGAGCCGATGTTCGGGGAAGCCGCGGCGAACACGTCCTACTGATCCTTTTTTGGGGCGCCTTGCCCCTCGCGCGCAGCGCATCGGCGGTCTACATGCAGCGCGTGACTGCGCCGCTCTACAACACCGAGATCCTGCGGCTTGCCGCAACCATTCCCCACCAGCAGCGACTGGAGTCGCCCATGGGGAGCGTGGAAAGACGCTCGCCGGTGTGCGGCAGTCGCGTCACGGTGGACGTCAACCTCGACGCGGAAGGGCGGGTGTCCGAGCTCGGCATGCTCGTGCGCGCCTGCGCGCTCGGCCAGGCATCCTCGTCGCTGATGGCGGCGCATGCGATCGGCCGCACGCCCGAGGAGTTGGATGCGGCACGCAACGCGCTGTCGGACTGGCTCGCGGGCGGGGAGGGCCCCCCCGACTGGCCCGGCCTCGCATTGTTCGAGCCGGCGCTGCCGCATAGCGCCCGCCACGCCTCGATCCGCCTCGCGTTCGAGGCTGCGGCCGAGGCTGCTCGATCCGCTCGCGAAGGGCGGCCGGGCTGATGGAGGCGCATTCCGCCACGTCGTTCGTCCGCGACTTCGCACCGCTGCTTGGGGCGGCGCTTCTTTTCGTTCTGATCTTCCGCAAGCTGAAGCTCGGCGCAACGCTGGGCTTCCTGGTTGCGGGCGTCGTGGTCGGGCCGCAGGTCCTGGGGCTCGTCGGCGATGCCGAGGCCAAGATGGGCATCGCGGAGCTCGGCATCACGCTGCTCCTGTTCCTGGTCGGACTGGAACTCAGCCCGTCGCGGCTGTGGCGAATGAAGCGCGACATCTTCGGGTTCGGCCTGCTCCAGGTGACCTTGTGCGGCATCGCCATCACCGGGGTCGTCTGGCTGTTCACGCACTTCACCATCCCCGCCGCCCTCGCGCTGGGTCTGCCGCTGGCGCTGTCCTCGACCGCCCAGGTGCTGCCGATGCTGCAGTCCGCCGGGCGCCTGAAGACGCCATATGGCGAGCGCGCCTTTTCGATCCTCCTGTTCCAGGATCTGTCGATCGTCCCGCTGATCACCATCGTGGCGGCGCTTTCGCGCAATCCGGACGATGTGGGCGGGCCGCCGGGATGGATGCTTGCGCTGTACACGGTGCTGGCGATCACCGGATTGATCCTCGCCGGCCGCTTCCTGTTGCGACCGCTCTTCCGCCTGATCGGCAATCTGGGCGAGCGCGAGATGTTCGTGTTCGCGGGCCTGTTCACCGTCATCGCTTCCGCGGCGATCATGGAGGCGCTCGGTCTTTCGACCGCCCTCGGCGCGTTCATTGCAGGGGTGATGCTGGCCGACAGTCCGTACCGCCACGAGCTCGAGGCCGACGTCGAGCCCTTCCGCGCGATCTTGCTCGGCCTGTTCTTCCTCTCGGTGGGCATGCTGCTCGATCTCTCGGCCATCGCCGAGCGGCCGGTTTTCGTGACCGGCATGGCGCTGGCGCTGATCGCGACCAAGGCCGTGGTGATCGGGCTCCTTGCGCTGCTGTTCGGCATGTCGTGGCGCAAGGCCCTGGCGCTCGGCCTCCTGCTGAGCCAGGGCGGCGAGTTCGGCTTCGTGCTGTTCGCCCAGGCCCAGCATGCGCTGCTGATCGCGCCCGAGGCTGCCAGCGTGTTCGGTGCCGTCGTCACGCTCTCGATGGCCACGACGCCGTTCCTGATGATGCTCACCCGCCGCTTTCGCATGGAGCCCCAGGCGAGCACCGACGGGCTTGATGGGCCCAAGCACGATGGCGCCGCGGCACTGGTGATCGGCTATGGCCGCTTCGGGCAAACGGTCGGGCAGATGCTGATCGGCCAGGGCATCAGCGTGACTCTGATCGATACGGACCCGGCGACCATCGAACGCGCCGGCAACTTCGGCATGAAGGTATACTACGGCGACGGTACCCGGATCGATACGCTGCGCCGCGCGGGCGCGGACGAGGCGCAATTGCTGCTGTTCTGCATCGATGGCCAGCAGATGGAGCCGGGCGATCTCGAAGCGGTGAAGCTCGCCTTCCCCGATGCCGTGATCTTCATGCGCGTGTTCGATCGCCTGTCGATCCTTCGCCTGAAGGGTGCTCCGGTCGAGGGCTATGTCCGCGAAGTGCTCGATTCCGCAGTCGCCATGGCGCGCAAGGCGATGGCGTGCGTCGGCGTGGACGAGACGGAGATCGACCGGACCGAAGAGGCCTATCGCAACCTGGACACCAAGCGGCTCGCCCAGCAGCTCGAGGCGCAGGACCTCTATGCCGGGCGCGAGGCGATGTTCAGCCAGGAACGGGGAAGCGCCGCCCGCGACGGACTTTCGCGCGAGGCGTGAGGGAAGGGGATCGTCGATGAATTTGCTGATGCTTCTGGCCGCATTGTCCGGCGCGCTCGCAGTCGGCGCGGGCGCCTTCGGTGCGCACGGCGCCGAGGGCCAGGCGCGGGAATGGCTGCAAACGGGCGGCCAGTATCAGCTCGTCCATGCCGTCGCGGCGCTGGTCGCCCTCCGGCTGGAGGCGCGCGGGCCCGCATGGCTGTTCGTGGCCGGGGCGCTGATCTTTGCCGGCACCCTCTATGCGATGGCCTTCGGGGCGCCGCGCTGGCTTGGCGCCGTCACCCCGATCGGCGGCACGCTGCTGATCCTCGGCTGGCTCTGGCTGGCCTGGACCGCCATGCGAGGCTGAACTCAGCGCGGCTGCGTGTCGAGGAACGCCGCAATCTCTTCCAGCGCCACGCCGCGATCGACATAGGTCTGGCCGATCCCGCGCGCGAGCAGCAGCGCGAGCGTGCCGCCCTCCATCTTCTTGTCGTGCCGCATATGGTCGACCAGACGAGCGCCGCTCGCCGAGATCCCGGCTGCCGCAAGACCGTCCGGGAGACCCGCCGCGCGCAGATGTGCTGCCACCCGCGCTGCATCCTCGGGCGGGCACAGGCCGCGGCTCGCGGAAAAGGCGAAGGCGAGTGCCATGCCTGCCGCAACCGCTTCGCCGTGCAGCAGCGATCCGTCGAAGCCGGCCTCCGCCTCCAGCGCGTGGCCGAAGGTGTGGCCGAGGTTGAGCAGCGCGCGTCGGCCGCTCGTCTCGCGCTCGTCCTCCCCGACGATGCGCGCCTTGGCTGCGACCGATCGCGCGATCGCGATCTCGCGCGCTTCCGGTTCCCCCGCGAGCAGCCGGTCGGCATTGCGCTCGCACCAGGCGAAGAACTCGGGATCGTCGATCAGGCCGTATTTGGCCACCTCGGCATAGCCCGCGCGGACCTCGCGCAATGGCAGGGTGTCGAGCGTCGTCGGATCGATGAGCACGATCGCCGGCTGGTGGAAGGCGCCGACGAGATTCTTGCCGGCCCGCGTGTTGATGCCGGTCTTGCCGCCGACCGACGAATCGACCTGCGCCAGCAGGGTCGTCGGCACCTGCACGAAGCCGCAGCCGCGCTTCAGGATGGCGCTCGCGAAGCCCACCAGGTCCCCGATCACGCCGCCGCCGAGCGCAATGACATGATCGCGTCGTTCGACCCCGAGCGCGAGCAGCCGGTCCATCAGCAGTTCGAGCGTGGCCCAGCTCTTGGAACCTTCGCCGGCGGGCAGCACGATCGCCTCGCTCGCGATACCCGCGGCCGAGAGCGACGCGCGCAGCGTCTTCAGGTGCGGCGCGACCGCTTCGTCGGCCACGATCGGCATCGGCCTGCCGCGTGCGATCGGCGCCAGCAACTCCCCGGCCCGCGCGAGCAGCCCCGCCTCGATGACGACGTCATAGCTGCGGGTGCCGAGCGAAACGGGAATGGTGGTCACGGGCGGATCGCCTCCAGGATGGCGTTGACGGTGGCTTCATGCGGGGCCTGCTGGCTGACGATGTGCACGGGGGCCATGGCGTAGAACGGGTTGCGGATCGCGGCGAGCTCGGTCAGCACCGCCTTGGCATCCTTGCCGCGCAACAGCGGGCGGTGGTCGCGGCGGCCGACCCGCTCGGCGAGGACTGCCGGCGCGGCATCGAGCCAGACGGCGAGGCCATGTTCCAGGATCAGCGCGCGCGTCTCTTCGTTGATGAAGGCGCCGCCGCCGGTGGCGATCACCTTGGGGCTGCCGTCGATCAATCGGGCGATGACGCGGCGCTCCCCGTCGCGGAAATGCGCTTCGCCGAACCGCTCGAACATCTCGGCAATGGTCATGCCGGCAGCGCGCTCGATCTCATTGTCCGCGTCGACGAAGGGCAGGCGCATGCGGTGCGCCAGCCGGCGACCGACAGTGGATTTGCCTACGCCCATCAGCCCGACCAGCACGATCGGCTTTCCGCTCCACGGCGGTGTCGAGGCATGGGTTTGCAGCATCGTGGCCGGCGCTATACAGCGTGGCGGCGCGCGGGCAAAAAGCTTGTGCGCCCGCTTCGCAATCGTGAGTTTTCGTCCGCCATGTCCCGATCGCTTGTCATTCTGATCGTCGTCCTGCTGGTTCTCGTCGGCGGGCTGTTCTTCCTGGCGGGTCGCCAGACGGAGAAGCAGCCGGTGCAGGTCGAAAAGGCGGTCTCGCTTGAAAATCTCCAGAACTAGCAGCTTCGCCTCGGTTCTGGTGCTGGCCGGCCTCGTCGGCCTGCCGGCGCTGGGCCAGGACGTACCCGAATCGCTGCTGCCGCCCGGGTTCAACGATCCGGTCGCACCGGCGCCTGCGCCCGGCGCGCAGCAGCCGGCGGTACGACCCCCCGGGGTGCCGCAGGCGCCGATCGCGGGTCCTGCACCGATTCCGACGCCCACGCCGACCCCGACGCCGACCGCAACGGCGCGGCCGGTCGATCCGAAGCTGCTCGCGCAGTATGAGCTGCCGGAGTATGCGCGGCGCTCGACTGCGCACATCGGCATCGACGGCGCAGGGCTGGGCCGCAACGCGTTCGCCGGGGCCGACGGTCGCATGCTGGAGACGCTGATGCGCCGGCTCGATGCGCCGGTTGCGTCGCGCTGGCTGTCGATCGCGCTGCGCCGCGCACTCGCCTCGGACGTGGACACGCCTGCGCGAGTCAATGGACCGGACTTCGCCGCCGAGCGCGCCTGGCTGCTGCTGCGGATGGGGGAAGCGCCCACCGCGCGCGCCGTGGTGCAGTCGGTCGATGGCGAGAATTATACGCCCAAGATGTACCAGGTCGCCATGCAGGCGGCGCTGGCAACGGCCGATCCGGCAGCGATGTGCGGGATTGTGGAACCGGCGCAGCGTGTCTCCCAGGAGCGGGGCTGGCAGCTCGCCCGTGCGATGTGCGCCGGACTTGCGGGCGAGCCCAAGCAGGCGGGCGTGCTGATCGACCAGGCGCGCCGTGCCTTCCGCCGACGGGCAGTCGGTGCGGACATCGATCTGAAGCTGGCTGAGAAGGTGCTCGGCGCAGGGGCCCAGGGCCGTCGATCGGTGACGATCGAATGGGACGGCGTGGAGCAGCTCAGCGCCTGGCGCTGGGGCCTCGCCAATGCGACCGCGGTGGAAATCCCGGCCGCGCTGTTCGACACGGTCGGGCCGCAGGTCCGGTACTGGAACGCGCTGATGCCTGCGATTCCTCCCGAGCGCCGCGTGCCGGATGCCGAGCTTGCCGCTGCTCAGGGGGTGCTGTCGAGCAGCGCGCTGATCGATCTCTATGCCACGGTCGGCGAGCTGGACGATTCGCCGAGTGACCTGACCGCCGTTGCACGCGACCTCCGCGAGGCTTTTGCCGCAGCGCAGGTCGCCGATCGCATGACGGCCCTGCGCCAGGTGTGGACCGGCGCGACCGGCGCCCAGCGCAGCTATGCACGGCGCGTGCTCACCGCGCGCGCGGCATCGGCAATCCCGGCGTCTGCAGACTATGCCGCGGATGCGGATGCGCTGGTCGCATCGATGCTGTCGGCCGGGATGGACCTGCGGGCGCTTCGGTGGCGCTCGGTCGCACCGGAGGGCGGTGACGCCTGGGCGATGCTGGCGGTTGCCGATCCGCGTGCCCGGCAGGTGTCGCAGCGCGCGCTGTCGCGATACGCCGACGGCGACGCGCGCAAGGGGCAACTGCTGCTCGCCGGCCTCGCGGGCCTGGGCAGGCTGCCGGCAGAGGACGCTACGGAACTGGCGCAGTCGCTGGGCGTGCCGATCGGCGCGGAGAACGCCTGGACCCGCGCCATCACGCTTGCGGCCGGTCGCGACCAGCCGGGCACCGTCCTGGTGCTCGCCGCGGTTGGCATGCAGACGCGGGACTGGCGCGGCGTTTCGCCCCAGGCGCTGTTCCATATCGTCGCCGCCTTGCGGGCGGTTGGGCTTGAAGGGGAAGCGCGGATGATCGCTGCCGAGGCGATCGCACGCGCGTGAGCGACGGCGGTGCGCCCGCCGGTAGCGATCGCATCCTGATCGACCGCTTCCTGGAAATGCTGGCGGCGGAAGCGGGGGCGGCGCGCAACACGTTGCTCGCCTATGGAACCGATCTGCGGCTCGCATCGGATGCGCTCGCGGGCCGGCTTGCCGATGCCGATCGTCCGGCGCTGGAACGGCTCGCCGAAGGCTGGGGTGATCTCTCGCGCGCCACCGTTGCGCGCAAGTCGGCTGCCTTGCGGCGCTTCTTCGCCTTTCTTGCGGATGAGGGGCTCCGCGGGGACGATCCCGGCCGCGCGCTACCACGGCCCGGAAGCGCGCGGCCGCTGCCGCGGACGCTGTCTGCGGCAGATGTGGACCGCTTGTTCGAGGCCATCGAAGCCCGGATCGCGCGCGATCCCCCGAACCCCCTCGACCTTCGCCTCGCCGCGTTGGTGGAGCTGCTCTACGGCTCGGGCCTGCGAGCGACCGAGCTCGTGTCCCTGCCACGCACCGCCATCGCAACGGATCGGCCCTATCTGATCCTGCGCGGCAAGGGTGGGCGCGAGCGGATGGTTCCGGTCTCCGATCGCGCGCGCGCCGCAGTCGCCAGCTGGCGCGCCCATGTCCCGGCAGACAAGGCCTGGCTGTTCCCCTCCGGCAAGGCGCATCTGTCGCGCATCCGCTTGTTCCAGCTGCTGAAGGCCTTGGCCGCGGAGGCGGGGATCCCGCCCGACCGGGTCAGCCCGCACGTCCTGCGCCACGCCTTCGCCACCCATTTGCTGGAAGGGGGTGCGGACCTGCGTGCGCTGCAGGCGATGCTGGGGCATGTCGACATCGCGACCACCGAAATCTACACTCATGTCGACAGCCAGCGGCTGGTCGAGCTGGTCAACGCGCGTCATCCGCTCGTTGACGCCCTCCGCCGGGCACCGTAACCGGCAGCCTGAGACTTGTTCGCCCCGCAGCCCTGTCGCCGCGAGGAGCGGCAGCGCACCTTATCGAGACGGAACCCGAGTTGATGGCCACCTTTCTGGATTTCGAGAAGCCGATCGCCGAGCTGCAGGGCCGGATCGACGAGCTGCGCGACACCGCGGCCGGCGGAGAGGTCGATATCGAGGCGGAAATCTCGAAGCTGCAGGGCAAGTCCGATCGTCTGCTGCGCGACACCTATGCGAAGCTGACGCCGTGGCAGAAGACCCAGGTCGCGCGGCACCCGGAGCGGCCGCATTTCAAGCACTATGTCGCCGCGCTGATCGAGGGCTTCATGCCGCTGGGCGGCGACCGCGCCTTTGCCGATGATTCCGCGATCATCGGTGGCCTCGGCCGGCTCAACGGCCGCAAGGTGATGGTGATCGGCCATGAGAAGGGCGACGACACCGCCAGCCGGCTGAAGCACAATTTCGGCATGGGCAAGCCGGAGGGCTATCGCAAGGCGATCCGCCTGATGCAGCTCGCGGACCGCTTCGGCTTGCCGGTGGTGACGCTGGTCGACACGTCCGGTGCGTTTCCCGGCATCCAGGCGGAAGAGCGCGGCCAGGCGGAAGCGATCGCCCGCTCGACCGAGGCGAGCCTCGCACTGGGCGTGCCGATGGTCGCCGCCATCCTGGGCGAGGGCGGTTCAGGCGGCGCCGTGGCGCTCGCTGCCGGCAACCGGGTGCTGATGATGGAGCACGCGGTCTATTCGGTGATCTCGCCCGAAGGCTGCGCCTCGATCCTGTGGCGGACGGCCGATCGCGCGCCCGATGCGGCAGAAGCGATGAAGGTCACGGCGCAGGACCTGCAGGCGCTCGGCGTGATCGACACGATCGTGGCAGAGCCGCTGGGCGGCGCGCACCGCGATCCTGCTGCCGCAATCGCTTCGCTGAGCGAGGCGCTGGACAGTGCTCTGGAAGAGCTGGAGAAACAGACGGCCGATCAGCTGCGCCGAAATCGGCGAGCCAAGTTCCTGAACATGGGGCGGGCCTAAGGAGTGAAGAGGAGGAGGCGGGATTTCAATCCGCCCCCCCCCCCTCTTATTATTACGACCGGTCTTTGCTCATTTCGGTGCTAGCGTTCTCGAAAGTGCCCTTGATTGAGTCGCCCAAGCCCGACATCGCAGCGATTGCGGCAACGGCGATCAGGGCTGCGATCAGGCCATATTCGATCGCGGTGGCGCCCTTGTTGTTCTTCAGGAAGGTGCGGATCTTCTGCATTGGGATCTCCAACATTCGTGCTTCAACATACCCGGCTGATCCGGGTGAGACCCGGTGCAGCATCCGTTGCTCTATCCGCCTGTTCGTTGAAAAAGGGTTTAGGGACAGACGCGCGATCGGCAGGATCAGCGCTGAACGGCATCCGACACTTCCTCGTCCGCATGGTCCCACATACCCACGACCTGCCGTGACAAAGGAGTGAGTGTCGCCAGCGCGGCAAGCGCGATGAGCGCGATGATCAGCGCATATTCGACCATCGTGGCACCGCGTCGGTCGCGCAGCAGCCTGCGGGCTAGGCTTGCAATGACACGCATACGCTGGTCTTTCGCTCGCTTCTGACGAGAGGCTAGGCGCGGCGGGTAAAGAAATGCTGAGTGGAACGGGCGCAGGATTGTTGATGGTCGTCGCTGCGGCCCTGGTCGACAGCGATGGCCGGGTGCTGGTGCAGCAGCGACCGCAGGGGCTGCCGATGGCGGGTCTGTGGGAGTTCCCCGGGGGCAAGGTGGAACCGGGCGAACTGCCGGAGGCGGCCTTGATCCGTGAGTTGCACGAGGAGCTCGGCATCACGGTGGAGCGATCGTGCCTGGCGCCCGCGACCTTTGCCAGTGAGCCGCTGGGCCAGCGGCACCTGCTGCTGTTGCTCTACGCGCTGCGCAAATGGTCCGGCGTCGTCGAGGCGCGGCATGCCACCGCGCTTCGCTGGGTCCGGCCGGTGGAACTGCACCGGTTGGAAATGCCGCCCGCAGACCGTCCCCTCATCGGCCTGCTGGAGGCGCTGGTCTGAGCCTAGTGCTTGGGCCGTAGCGCCTCTGCCAACGATACGGTCGCGCTGCCGCGGCGCGCCGGCTTCGGCTGGTCGGGGGAGGGCGCCCAGCCGGTGAGATAGATCACCTCAAACTGCTCGGACACGCGCCCGCCCGCATCGGCGCGTTCGCCGAAGCGTGCGGCAGCTTCGGCCAGCGTCGTCCGGGAAAGCGGCGCGCGGTCGGCGAGGAGGCTGGTGCCGGCCATGCCGCGCAAGTCCTCGATCAGGCGGCCGAAGCTCGCGTAGCGCACGTTTAGGGTTTCGGAGTCGGCCACTGGCAACGCGAAGCCCGCCCGCATCAACAGGTCCCCCGCGGATTGCAGGTTCACCTGCGGGTGAACGCGCGCAGCGGGCCGTTCCTGCTCCGCTGCCATCAGCGTTCCGCGCAGCGTCGACAGCGTGCCTCCGCCCGTGAAGGCGGCCAGGAACAGCCCGTCCGGCCGCAGAACCCGGCGGATCAGACTCAGCGCCCCCGGAAGGTCGTTGACCTGATCCAGCGTTCCCGCCGACACAACCAGATCGAAGGAGCCGTCCGCGAAGGGCAGCCGATCCTCGTCGCACTGCACGCCGCCTGCCGCGCGGGCGAAGGCGAAGCCGGGATCGGCGCGCACGATCCGGGTGCCGGGAAGCGCCAGTCCCGCATCGAAACAGCCCAGGTCCAGCACGTCGGCGAACTCGCGGGTGACCGCATCGAGTCGTTCGCTCAACCCCTCGATCATGAAGCGGCGCAGGAAGTCGGACTCGCCGAAGCGAGAGGCGATACGGTCGCGGCGCAGGCGGCGCGCGGCGCGATGGAAGATCTCTGGCGGTTGCACGCGGGCGCTTGTGCGCCTTCGCGGACGCGACGACAAGGATGGCCGTGAACGCCGTCGCCGCCCTAGTCCGAGGCAGCATCGCGCTGGCACTGCCGCCGCGCTGCCCCGCGTGCGGGCAGGTGACGGAGGCCGACCATCGCTTCTGTGTCCGCTGCTGGGACGGCCTCCAGTTCCTGGGCCCGCCATGGTGTGCCGCCTGTGCGTTGCCGTTCGACCATGACCGAGGCGAGGACGCCCGCTGTGCCGCGTGCCTGGCAGCACCGCCCGCCCATGCCGGTGCCCGGGCAGCGGTCGCCTATGGTCCGGTCGCGCGCGACGTCGCCCTGAAGCTGAAATATGGCGGCCGGCTCGCCGCCGCGGAAACCATGGCACGATTGATGGCCCGGCTGATGCCCGCGGACGCCGAACTGCTGGTGCCGGTGCCGCTTCATCGGCGACGCCTGTGGTCGCGCGGCTACAACCAGGCGGCGCTGGTCGCAGGAACCCTGTCGCGGCTCTGCGGCATTCCAGCCGATCCTCATCTGCTGGTTCGCACCCGGGCGACGCCCGTCCTCCGCGGCCTCGGGCGGCGCGAACGCGCAAAGGTGTTGGCGGGTGCCTTTGCGGTCCCGGGCTCGGGTAAGCCGCGGGTCGCCGGCAAGTCCGTCGTGCTGGTGGACGACGTCTACACCTCCGGCGCGACCGCCAACGCCTGTGCACGCAAGCTTCTTGCGGCAGGCGCTCGCGAGGTGACGGTGCTGTGCTGGGCGCGCGTGCTGGACGAGGCGCATGATTGACAAGCGGGTCCCGCCGACACACCTCAGGCCGCATGGCAAAGATTGAAATCTACACCAAGGCCTTCTGCCCCTACTGCACCCGCGCGAAGCGGCTGCTGGAGAGCAAGGGGGCCGGGTTCGAGGAATTTGACATCACCATGGGCGGCGAGCGCCGCACGGAGATGCTGCAGCGGGCGAACGGCCGCACCACCGTGCCGCAGGTGTTCATCGACGGTCGCCACATTGGCGGATCGGACGATCTTGCCGCGCTGGACCGGCAGGGGGGATTGGACCCGCTGCTCGCACAATGAGGATTGCCCTGCTGCAGATGACGAGCGGGATCGACCCGCTCGCCAATGCGGCGGTGCTGACGGACGCGGTGGCGCAGGCGGCTGCCGGGGGCGCCGCCATGCTGTTCACCCCCGAGATGTCCGGCCTGATCGATCGGGACCGGAGCAGGGCGGCAACCGTCCTGGCCGACGAGGCCGGCGATCCCGTGCTGGCGGCCGTCCGGGCCGCCGCGGCGGAGCATTGCGTGTGGGTTCAACTCGGCTCGCTGGCGATCCGCCGTCCTGACGGTAAACTGGCGAACCGCGGCTTCATGATCGGGCCGGACGGCATGGTCCGCGCTCGATATGACAAGCTCCATCTGTTCGACGTCGCGCTGGCAAGCGGCGAACGCTGGCAGGAATCCGCCGCCTATGCGCCTGGCGACGAAGCGGTGGTGGTGGACACTCCCGCCGGGCCGCTTGGCCTCTCGATCTGCTACGATATGCGCTTCCCGGACCTCTACCGGGCGCTGAGCGACGCGGGTGCCGAATTGCTGGCGGTGCCCTCTGCCTTCACTCGCCCGACGGGCGCTGCCCATTGGCACGTGCTGCTGCGGGCTCGCGCGATCGAGGCTGCTGCCTTCGTGATCGCCGCGGCCCAGACGGGCGTGCATGCGGACGGCCGCGAGACCTATGGCCATTCGCTGGTGGTCGATCCCTGGGGCACGATGCTGCTCGACATGGGCGACGCACCCGGCTTGGGCTTTGCCGAACTCGACCGCGCTATGCTTCGGGAGGTGCGCGAGCGTCTGCCGGTGCTGCGGCATCGACGCGCGATCCCGCCGGTCGAGCGCGTCGCATGATCGTCTTCGATCTTCGCTGCGACGGCGGTCACGTCTTCGAGAGCTGGTTCGGGTCGAGCGCCGACTACGCCGATCAGAAGGAGCGGGGGCTGGTCCGCTGCCCGCTGTGCGACAGCGCCTCGGTCGAGAAGGCGGTCATGGCGCCCAACGTCGCCGCCAAGGGCAACCAGCGCACGGCGGCGGGTGCCGATCCGATGAAGGCCGCTCTCGCCGCGCTTGCCAAGGCGCAGGAGAAGGCGCTCGAAGGCTCCGAATGGGTGGGCTCCCGCTTTGCCGACCGGGCGCGCGCCATGCACCTGGGCGAGGAGGCGACGGCCCCGATTCACGGCCAGGCGACGCCTCAGGAGGCCCGCGCTCTGGTCGAGGAGGGGGTGCCGGTCGCGCCGCTTCCCCTGCCGGTCGTTCCGCCCAGCGCCCGCAACTAAGCCCTCAGCCGAGCATCTCGCGGATCTTGGCCGACAGCTCCTGGATCGCGAACGGCTTGGTGATCATCGCCATGTTGGTGCCGAGGAAGTCGGCCCGGATCGCGGCATTTTCGGCATAGCCCGTCACGAACAGGATCGGCAGTTCGGGGCGGTGCTGGCGGGCGACTTCGGCAAGCTGGCGGCCGTTCATGCCCGGCAGCCCCACGTCGGAGACCATCAGATCGATGTGCCGGTCAGATGCCAGGACGGCGATCGCCGCATTGGGCTCTTCCGCCTCGATGGGCACATAGGCCAGTTCCTCCAGCACCTCGCGCACGAGCAGACGGACGGAGGGATCATCCTCGACCAGGAGGACGGTCTGTCCGTTCCCTTCAGACACCGATCGGCTGGACGCCGCGGAGTCGTGCTCGGGCTGTGCCTCGACGGCGCGCAGGTAGAGCGACACGGTCGTGCCCGCCCCGGCCTGGCTGTGGATGCGGACCTGCCCGCCCGACTGGCGTACGAAGCCATAGACCATGGAGAGGCCGAGGCCGGTCCCCTGGCCGATCGGCTTGGTGGTGAAAAACGGGTCGAACACCTTCTGCACCAGCTCCGGCGCCATGCCGACGCCCGTGTCGGAGACGGCGATCACCACATAGCGGCCGGGCTGCACGTCCGGCCGGGTCGCCACATAGGCTTCGTCCAGCTCGACGGCGCGCGTCTCGATCGTCAGCTGCCCGCCCTCGGGCATCGCGTCGCGGGCGTTGATCGTGAGGTTCAGGATCGCGTTCTCGAGCTGGTTGGCATCGGTTTCCGCCCACAGCGCATCGTCCGCAAGCGCGACGTGGAGCGTGATGTTCTCCCGGGTCGAGCGGTGAAGGAGCTGCTCCAGCGAGGCGATCAGCCCGTTGATCTCGATGGGCTTCGTGTCCAGCGACTGGCGGCGCGAGAAGGCGAGGAGCCGGGCGGTGAGCGCCGCCGCACGCTGCGCCGAGGTCGCGGCGGCGTCCATGAACCGCTCCAGGTCGTCGGTCCGGCCGGCAGCGATCCGGCGCTTCATGATGTCCATCGCGCCGATGACGCCGGTCAACATGTTGTTGAAGTCGTGCGCGATCCCGCCGGTCAGCTGGCCGACCGCTTCCATTTTCTGGCTCTGGAGCAGGGCGGCTTCGGCCCGGGCACGGTTCTCCATTTCCGCCTGCAGCGCCGCGGTCCGCTCCGCGACGCGCTCGGCAAGCAGCTCTTCGGTCTGCTTGCGATCGGTGATGTCGATGCCGAAGACGTGGAAACCGTCGACTTCCCCCTGCGCATTGCGGCGGGGAAGGTAGCGGATCTCGGTATCGCGGCGGCGCCCGTCGCGGTGCGGCGTCGGGACCTCCATCCGCACCGTCTCTCCAGCCAGCGCGCGCCGGATGTCCGCCTGGCGGATGTGATAGGCGTCTTCGCCCAGCACCTCGCGGACATGGCGGCCGATGATCTCCTCCGGAGAGACGTAGAACCAGTCCTCGTAGGCGCGGTTGCCGAACCGATAATGTCCGCTGCGGTCGACGAAGGCGATCAGCACGGGGAGGGCGTCCGCGATCCGGCGCAACTCGGCCTCGCTGGCGGCCAGCGCCGTGCGGCTGACCTCCAGGTCGAGCATCCGGTCCCGCGTCTCGAACTGGCGCTGGCGGGAGCGCATCGCCGAATCGGTCGCGCTCAGCAGCGAGGCGACGCTCAGCGGCCGTTCGAGCACGATGGCGTTGCCGGTCAGCTCCAGCAGGCGCGCGCGGAGTTCCTCCGAGCCGGTTCCCCTGCTGCGCTGCCGCGCCGCGAGCAGGATGAACGGAATGTCCGACCAGCTCGGCTGGGCCGCGAGCACCGCCCGAAGGGCGTGGGTGCCCAAGCGCATCGCCTCCTCGGTCAGCAGGACTACGCCGACATGTTCGTCGAGGCGCTCTGCAACCGCGTTCAGGTCGGCACAGGCATCGGCGTCATAGCGCTGGTCCCGGAGCAACCCCACGACCGCTTCGGCATCGCGCCCGAACGGCGCGACCACCAGGACGCGATGGCCCTCCGCGGCGGTCCTATGCCCCACGTTCGCGGTTTTCCATCAGGGGCAAACGCTCGCCGACATATTCCGGTGTGCCCGTGAGGACCCCCTGGAACGCCGTGAGGGGTTCCCCCACCCGGACGCCCTCGGCATCCACGCGGAACTCCCGGATGGCATCCTCGTGCTGCCCCGCGCGGTTCTTCAGCGCCGAGACCGCCTTGCGAATGCGGCCATCCGCCTCGAAGAAGCGCAGCAGCAGCACCGCGTCGGCAACATAGGAAATGTTGATGCTCGACTGCATTGTTCCCACCAACCCCTCCTGCGGGTTGATGAGGAAGGTTGCGACCGCCTGCTGATTGAGGAACGACAGCAGCTCGTGGATCTGCAGCACCAGCTGCTGTTCCTGGGGCATGGCGGCGAGATAGCCGTTGAGGCTGTCGATCACGATCACCTGCGCCGCGTCGCCCTCGACCCGGCGGCGCACGCGGGCGGCGAACTCGCCCGGCGACAGCTCGGCCGGATCGATCTGCTCCACGATCAGCAGCCCGGCGTCGATGTGCTTCTGGAGATCTAGGTTGAACGCGCGGGCGCGGGCCAGGAGCGTGCCGATACGCTCGTCGAACTCATAGATCACGGCCCGTTCGCCGCGTTCGCAGGCGGCATAGGCATATTGCAGAGCGATCGTCGTCTTGCCGGTGCCGGCAGGGCCCGTGATGAGCGTGGAGGTGCCGCGTAGCGGCCCGCCGCCCAGCAGCGCGTCGAGCTCCGGGACCCCGCTGGGGATCGCTTCGCCGACGGTGGCGCGCTGGTGGGCGGCAGCGATCAGCCGCGGGTAGATGTCGAGGCCGCCCTTGCGGATGGTGAAGTCGTGGAAGCCCGCCACGAAGTCGATGCCGCGCAGCTTCTGGACCTGGAGGCGTCGGCGTGCCGCGCCGAACTCCAGCGTCAGCCGTTCCAGCGTGATGACCCCGTGGCACAGGCTGTGGAGGTGGCCGTCGCCGCCGTCGCGCGAGGCGGTAAGGTCGTCGACCAGCAGCACGGTCGTGTCGCGGCCGGCGAAGAACTGCTTGAGCGCCAGCACCTGGCGCCGGTAGCGGAGCGGATCCTGGGCGAGGAGCCGCATCTCCGACAGGCTGTCGAACACGACCCGGCAGGGCTTCACGCGCTCCACCTCGGCTTCGATCAGCTTGATCGTCTCGCCGAGTTCCATCTCCCAGGAATAGAGGACCGACTGCTCGCGGCCGACGCCCAGCACCTCATCGGCCATGCTGAGTTCGAAGACGTCGAACTCGTCGATGCTCCAGCCGTGGGAGGCGGCGACGATCGCGAGCTCTTCCTTGGTCTCGGACAGGGTCACGTAGAGCGCCCGCTCGCCGCGCCGCGCACCTTCGCGCAGGAACTGGAGCGACAAGGTCGTCTTGCCCGAACCCGGCGCGCCCTCCAGCAGGTAGAGCCGGTTCGTCGGCAGGCCGCCGCGAAGGATCTGGTCCAGTCCCTCATTTCCGAACGGGATCAGCGAGGCGGGTTCGGTCATGTCGAGAATGTCCAGCAGAGGCAGTATCGCCCCCTAGCATCGTCTGGATCGGCCGGACAGCGACTAGATCGCAGCAAAGAAGTGCAGGCGGCTACTTGGTTGGCGGGCCGCAAGCCTTGTCCTGCGTTGACGGGCAACCCGCGCAAACTTAGTGGGTTGGCCGTGGCCCCGGTAGCTCAGCAGGACAGAGCAACGGTTTCCTAAACCGCAGGTCGGGAGTTCGAGTCTCTCCCGGGGCACCAGCAGCTCTTCGAATCGACAGGCGCGCACCGCCCCGGGTGGGGACGATGCGCGCCCGGCGTGGTTAGAAGCGGACGCGGCCGCCGAGGGTGAAGATCAGCGCATAGGCGTCTTCCAGCCGTCCGTCCGTCACGACCGGCGTCTGCACCGGCGTGCCGGCATAGGCCGCGGTGATGCGGTCGATCGTCTCGTCCTTGAACGCGACATAGTTGGCGCCCGCGTCGATCGTGAAGCTGGGGCTGATGTTGTAGGAGCCACCGGCACCGAAGTTCCAGCGGTTCGAATCCGGCACGCGCGCGTCGCGTTCGCCGTCGCGGGTCGGGGTCAGCGTGCGCTGGACACCGGCGCGCAGCGTCAGGTCCGGGGTCGCGGCATAGTCGAAGCCGCCGGCCAGGCTCCAGGTGTTGCGGTAGTTCTCGGGGATCGCCGAGTTGATCGGGGAGCCGAGGCGGATCGCATCGAAGTCCGCCCAGGTGTAGCGGATGCCCTGGACGTTGAGCGTCAGTGCATCGGTGGTACGGAAACGGCCGCCGACGATGATCTGCGCGGGCGTCTTGAACTTCGCCTTCACCCCGTCGAGCGTGCGGTTCTGGCCGGCGAGCGGACCGACGAGGCCGCTCACTTCCAGGCTGCCCTTCAGCGTGTGCTCGATCGCCGACTTGTAGCTGATGCCGACGGTCGCCCAATCATTGTGCATCTGCACGCCGGCGGTCCAGCCGAAGTCCCAGCCGTCGCCGCTCAGCACCTGCTTGCCGTCCGGCAGCGCGGCCGAGAGGTTCGGAAGCGCGTTGCCGAGCTCCGCATCGGTGTATTCGACGTTCAGCGCCGCGCCGACGCGCAGCCAGTCGGTGACGGCGACGCCGATCGACGGCTGGATGTCGATGGTGCGCAGGCGGGTCTTGTCGGCGCTGTAGCGGGCCCAGCTGTCCGAATCATAGTTGGTGGTGAAGCTGTACGGCGAGGTCACCGCCAGGCCGATCGAGACCCGCTCGTTGAGCGGCATGGCGACCGCGCCCGAGGGGAGGAAGCCGTTGTTGATCGGGTTCTTGGACACCGACTGGCCGCCGATCGGCGCCGGCGGCTGGCCCGGGCGCACGATCACCGTGCCGTCGTCGACCACCTTGCCACGCGGCAGGATCGCGGAGATCGCGATCGAGGCCTCGGCGCTGTCCATCTCGGCGATGGCAGCCGGGTTCCACCACAGCGACTGCGGGCCGGTGTCGGCAACTTCACCCGAGAAAGCACGGCCGGCGGCGCGAGCCGACTGTTCCTGGAGGTAGAAGGCCTGGGCATGGGCGACGCCGCTGGAGGCGACCAGCCACAGCGGAGCAGCGGCGAGCAGCGAAGACTTGATACGAGGGGACATTTGGCTCTTTCCTGACGGTTGATGCGAAGCGAAGTTAGCGGACGCGGGTCCAGGTCTGCGTCTTGCAGAGCGGGACGAAGACGCAGCCGCGGACCTTGAGCTGGTTGGCGCCGACCGGGGTCACCTTGGCGCTATAGGTCTTGCCGTCGTCGGCATTGTAGATCGTGCCGTCGACCCATTCCTTGCCGTTGGACTTGAACCCGCCCAGGATCTGCATCCCCTTGAGCGGCCGGCTGCGAAGCGCCGGATTGCTGTTCTTGACGTCCTTGAGCGTGGGATCGGTGCGCAGGTGATCGGAACTGATCAGGCGGCCGCAGATCGATTCTCCGCAGCGGCTGATCTCGACAATTCCGTTCTTGGTTTCGGCTTTCCAGCGGCCGAGGGCTGCGTCCTGCGGCTGGGGTGCGGCAGCGACCGCCGCTGCGAGCAACATCGTCAGCATCATCGTTCCTCTCCTTACCGCTCGCCTGTGATGGCAAGTCGTGTCCCGCCTTCGCCAGCGCCTCCGGACTATTGGTGCCGGCGGCTGACGAATGCGGAAGTTGCGTGCAGGCTACGGTACCCGCGCCGGCTGTCAACCCTCGTAACAGGGGTTCTTCGCATGCGACATGCGGTTCGTGCAGGAATGCCACACACGTCGCGCGCCAGGCGCTGCGGATCGGAAAGTTAGTCTAAGGTTAGGCCAAGGCGACACGCCGCAGCGGTGCCGGCGGGCCGCTCGGGGGACGGGAAAAAGGAAGGTGGCGAACATGGCGCCAGTGAAGCAGCTGGCGCCGATGTAGGACAGCCGCGCCGGCCGGTCAGCTTCCGGCGAGCTTCATCAGCGCAAGGCCGCTGACGATCAGCAAGGCGGCGATCAGGCGCATGGGGCTGGCGGATTCGCCCAGCACCAGGATGCCGATCGCAAAGGCACCGACCGCGCCGATCCCGGTCCACACCGTATAGGCGGTGCCGAGCGGCAGCGACTTCATCGACCAGGAGAGCAGGCCGAAGCTCACCAACATGCCCGAGATGGTGACGACGCTGGGCCACAGGCGGGTGAAGCCGTGCGACTGCTTCATGGCGGAGGCCCAGACGACCTCAAACAGACCCGCGATGATGAGAACGATCCAAGCCAAGGCAACCTCCGTACGAACGAGGTGCCGGGCCGTGCCGGTCTTGATACCCTTTGGCGGGGCGGGAACGTGGTCGCCGCATGGGGGAGATAGCGGCGGGGATGGGCCGGATCAATGGGGGCTCGAGTCCGCGCGCCCAGTCAGTCGCGAGATTGCCCGAAGCGTTTCATGCGCAAGTCGAAGGCGGGCGCTTGAGGCAGCGAAATGCCGCTGTCGCGGGGCGCCTGGGCCCGCTGAACCATTCCTCAGGATGAATTCCAATTCACCCGTTGAGAAGAACCATCGAAAAAGGGGGGGGGCGTTTTTGAATCAGGATGGCGTGAAATTGGGTGGTTGTGCCACTCTACTATTGTTTGTGGTGTTCGCCGGCTGGTTAGCTGGCTGGCCTGCGTACAAAGTCTATTCGCAAGAAGCCGCGGGTCGAGCCATGTTGGCCGAGGCGCAATCCACCAGGCAGGTGGCCGTCCTTGAGGCACGCGCCAAGCTGGAAAGTGCAAGGCTTCTTGCCGACGCCGAAGTCCTGCGCGCCGAGGGCGCTGCACGAGCGAACCGTATCCTGCAGGACAGCTTGGGAGGCCCCGAGGGATATCTGCGTTACCTGCAGATCCAGGCGATCGATGCGAAAGATGCCAACGTCATCTACGTCCCAACAGAAAGCGGACTTCCAATAACGGAAGCTTCTCGCTTGCTGGGCGCCCCAGCGAGGGCCGCCGAAGATTGATATTCCCTCCCTTGTAGGCACGTGCTTCCGCGCAGACGGGAGCGCTGAGCCACGGGCGAGGAGGGTGTCATCCCGTGGACAGCCGGACTCCCGCCACATCGGGTACCCCGGCGGTGGCGGGGGTCCAGTTGGGATGTTGCGGATGGGGCGCGCTATCGTGGCGGCACCGTACCTGGGCCCCGGCCTTCGCCGGGGTACAGGGCGGGTGTGGGG